>NZ_JAMYLP010000009.1:0-110641 GCF_040318085.1 Mesorhizobium sp. M1322 | reverse complement strand
GTAGGGGAGTAGGGGAGTAGGGGAGTAGGGGAGTAGGGGAGTAGGGGAGTAGGGGAGTAGGGGAGTAGGGGAGTAGGGGAGTAGGGGAGTAGGGAGCTCTACCAATCGTGCGGCTTCCTGCAAGTCATATTTTCCCTATTCACTTACTCCCTATTCCCCTACTGCCCTACTCCCTTCCGCTGGGAACGTCTCCGACGTCACGCCGTTGTTCGGGCGTTATGGAGATACGCGGGTTCCTGTTGTTCTGGTCCATCTTGGCCGCCGTCGTCGCAGCGCTCAGCCTTGGACCATCCTTCGCCCATGTCCTGGAATCGGCTCCTCGGCTGACGAAGTGGTCACCTTCTCTCTGGCGCGAGACGACCGTCTTCAACGCCCAGTTCCAGCTGTTTGCCGTCATTGGCGCGCCACTGGACGTGGCCGCGATCGGCTGTCCGGGACTTCTCGCATGGATGCTGCGCAATGACCGTCCGGCGTTCTGGTACGCGTTGGCCGCTGCCGTGCTCATGCGGTATCTCTTGCGACGTGGTTTGCTCTCGTCAAGCCGGCGAACGATGTTCTGGCCATCTGGGTGCCTGGACCGATTCCGGAAAATTTCGAAGCGATCCGGCTGCGCTGGGAAACCGGCCATATGATCGTCGCCGGCTTCAAGGCAGTCGGTTTCGTATCGCTGGTTGCCGCCCTGCTTTGGATCAGGCGAGGCTGACCGTTTCGGAAATCTCCGGCGACCGCGTTTGTTGCACCGGTGAATGTGCTGTGGCAGAAGCGGGCCAAGTCGCCCCGGAGATGCTCTTCTTGAAACCTTTTCGCGACAAACGCCGCGACAGCCGCTCGCACCAGCTCGCAAAGGGCGGGGCGGAACAGGCGCAGCGCGGGACCGGCACAGCATCGGGCAACCGCACCGAGCCGAAAGGCGCGCCGCACGTCCTTTCCCGCCGCGACGGCGCCCTGCCCGCCGAACACCTGCCGCTGATCCTCGAAGTGGCGCCCAACGCCGATTATGCGCTGCTCGACAGCGGCGCCGGTCAAAAGCTCGAGCAGTACGGGCCCTATCGCATCGTCCGGCCCGAAGGCCAGGCGATCTGGCAAAAAGCGTTGCCGGCCAAAGACTGGGACCGCGCCGACGCCATTTTCACCGGCGACATCGACGAGGAAGGCATCGGCCGCTGGCGCTTCCCCAAGGCGCCACTCGGCGAGACCTGGCCGATGAAGCATGACGGCATCGACTATCTCGGCCGCTTCACCTCGTTTCGCCATGTCGGCGTCTTCCCCGAGCAGGCCTCGCACTGGGACCACATGGCCGGGCTGATCGCGGCGGCGAAGCGACCGGTCAAGGTACTGAATCTGTTCGGCTATACCGGCCTTGCCTCGCTGGTGGCGGCGCGCGCCGGCGCCGAGGTCACCCATGTCGATGCGTCCAAGAAGGCGATCGGCTGGGCCAGGGAGAACCAGGAGATGGCGGGCTTGTCGCAAAAGCCGATCCGCTGGATCATCGACGACGCCTTGAAATTCGCCGAGCGCGAGGAGCGCCGCGGCAGCCGCTACGACATCATCCTGTTCGATCCGCCCGCCTATGGCCGTGGCCCCAAGGGCGAGGTCTGGCAATTGTTCGAGGACCTGCCTGATCTGACCGACCTCTGCCGCTCGATCCTGACGCCGAAGCCGCTTGCTGTCGTGCTGACCGCGTATTCGATCCGCGCCTCCTTCTTCGCCATCCATGCCTTAATGCGCGACACTTTCGCAGGCATGGGCGGCACGGTCGAATCCGGCGAACTGATCATCCGCGAGAAATCCGCCGGCCGGGCGCTGTCGACGTCGCTGTTCTCGCGCTGGGTGGCCTGATGAGCGAGCGGCACGCCGGCGCGCCAGGGCAGGTGAAAGAGGTCACCAGCCTCGCCAATCCGTTGATCAAGGACATCAAGGCTCTCGCCCTGAAGAAATTCCGTGATCAGCAGAACGCCTTCATGGCCGAGGGGCTGAAGCTGGTCATCGATGCGCTCGACCTCGGCTGGTCGATCCGGACACTGGTCTTCGCCAAGGCCGGACGCGGCAATGCAGCGGTCGAAAAGGTCGCGGCGCGCACGGTTGCCGCCGGCGGCACAGTGCTCGAAGTTTCGGAAAAAGTGCTCGTCGCCATCACTCGCCGCGATAACCCGCAAATGGTGGTCGGCGTCTTTTCGCAGAAGTTCCTACCGCTGAAGGACATCCGCGCTCGATACGGCGACGTCTGGGTGGCGCTCGACCGCGTGCGCGACCCAGGCAATCTCGGCACCGTCATCCGCACCGTCGATGCCGTTGGCGCCAAGGGCGTCATACTGGTCGGCGAGACCACCGATCCTTTTTCCGTCGAGACCGTGCGCGCCACCATGGGCTCGATCTTCGCCGTGCCGGTCGCCAAGGCGACGCCGGACGCCTTCCTCGCGTGGCGAAAAAGCTTTCCTGGCCTCGTTGCCGGCACACATCTGAAAGGTGCGGTTGATTACCGTTCGGTCGACTTTTCCAAAGCCCCGGTGCTGCTGATGATGGGCAACGAACAGCAGGGCCTGCCCGACAGCCTGGCCGAAAGCTGCGACAGGTTGCTGCGGATCCCACAGGCCGGCCGGGCCGATTCGCTCAATCTCGCGGTGGCCACCGGCATTATGCTGTTCGAGATCCGGCGCGGCGCGCTGAAACTTGCCCCGGAGGACGCCAGACCGTGATATCCCAAATGGTGAAATCGCAAACGGCAAAATCATGGTTCCCCTACGCCCTGCTGGTCGCCGCCGCGATAGCGCTCGACCAGTGGGTGAAATATCTGGTCGAGACTGGCCTCGCCTTTCAGGAAAAGGTCGATCTTGTGCCGTTTCTGGCACTGTATCGCACCTACAACACCGGCATTGCCTTCTCGATGTTTTCGTCCTTCGGCGACACCGGCCTGGTGGTTATCGCCGCTTTCGTCGTCGCTTTCGTGCTCTATCTCGCGGCCCGCACTCCGCCCAGCCATGTGCTTACCCGCATCGGCTTTGCGCTGATCGTCGGCGGCGCGCTCGGCAATCTGTTCGACCGCGTTACCTATGGTCACGTGATCGACTACATCCTGTTCCACACCCCGGTATGGTCCTTTGCCATCTTCAACCTCGCCGATGCCTTCATAGCGGTCGGCGCGGTGGTGGTCGTCTTCGACGAACTCATCGGTTGGCGGCGCGAGGCCAAGCCCTCAAGCGATTGACCTGGCCCTCTGCCGCCATACAGTGGCCATTCGAGAAGTCCGAGGAGAAGACATGCCCGAAACCTTCAAAGCCATCCTCGTTTCACGCGACGCCGAGAAGAAGCAGTCGGTCGCGGTGGCCGACCTCACCGAGGCCGACCTGATGGAAGGCGATGTCACCGTCGCCGTCGAGGCGACGACGGTGAACTACAAGGACGGCCTCGCCATATCAGGCAAGGCGCCGGTGATCCGCCGCTGGCCGCTGGTACCGGGCATTGATTTCGCCGGCACCGTCATCTCGTCTTCCCATGCCGACTGGCGCAAGGGAGACAAGGTCATATTGAACGGCTGGGGCGTCGGCGAAACGCATTTTGGCGCCTATGCCGAGCGTGCCCGTGTCAACGGCGACTGGCTGGTGCCGCTGCCTCAGGGCATGAGCGCGCATGATTCCATGGCGATCGGCACCGCCGGCTACACCGCCATGCTTTGCGTCATCGCGCTGGAACGGCACGGCATCGTGCCCGATCGCGGCCCGGTGGTGGTGACTGGCGCGGCCGGCGGCGTCGGCTCGGTCGCGGTCTCGATCCTGTCCAGCCTCGGCTATCATGTCATCGCCTCGACCGGCCGCAGCGCTGAAAGCCCCTACCTGATCGACCTGGGTGCTGCGGAAGTGATTTCGCGCGACGAGCTTGCCCAGCCGGCAAAGCCGCTCGCCAAGGAACGCTGGGCCGGCGGCGTCGATGCGGTCGGCAGTCACACGCTGGCCAACGTCCTTTCGATGACCTCCTACGGCGGCGCCGTCGCCGCCTGCGGCCTAGCAGGCGGCATGGATCTGCCGGCGAGCGTCGCCCCGTTCATCCTGCGCGGCGTTTGCCTGCTCGGCATCGATTCGGTGATGGCGCCAAAGCCGGTCCGCATGGAGGCGTGGCGCCGCATCGGCACGGACCTCGATCTCCAGAAGCTGGCCAGCCTGTCCACGACCATCGGCTTCGACGGCATCATCGACGCCGCGCACAACATCGTCGAGGGCAAGATCCGTGGCCGCGTAGTGGTGGATATGTGAGTTCGGTTGTCTGCCTTTCTTGCACGAAAGAAAGGCAAAAAACCGCGCGACCGATAAAATTCGAACGATCGGCCGCAATTTTCCATAATCTCTGTCTGGCAAGGGTTTCCGCATGGTCACGGAATCCGGCATCAGAGAAACGGAGAGCGCCGAAAGCGTCGACGAGATCGGCCCGGAGGCGCCAAGACGGCAGCATATCGCAGCGCCGCCACTGGCGCCCGAACTGTCCTCCGCCAATCGCGAAGGCCTGCCGTTCCTGACGCTCGTCGCCATAGTCGTGCTGGCAGGGCTATCGCATCTGACCGGAGCGCCGATCTTCATCACTTTCGGCCTTTTGGCGACTGGCATGGCCGGTCTCGCCGTGCATCTGCGTGCCAGGCGCAAGGAGCGTCGTACGGTTGCCATCCTTGGCGAGACCGCAGCTCGCAGCCGCGCCGAGGTCGAGACCCTGGCCGACCGCATGTGGGAGATGCAGGAGAGCGAGGAACGCTTTCGCGGGCTGATCGACGCGCTTGGCGATCTCGTCGTCCACCGCGATCGTGACGGCCACATCGTCTATGCCAACAAGGTTTTCGCCGATCTTGTCGGAGCCGATCAGCGCGACCTTGCCGGCAGGACCCTTGCCGAACTCGGCATCGACGTCGGCATCGTTCCCGATGCCGCTTTTTCCGACCACGAATGCCTGAGCTCCACCGACGTCGCCATTCGTACGCCGGCTGGCCCGCGCTGGTTCTCATGGATCGAACTGTCCGTGCGCGACAAGGAGAACGGCGGCGCCTCGCATCGCGCCATCGCCCGCGACATCACCGCCCGCAAGCACGCCGAATCGTCGCTGATCACCGCCCGTGAGCGAGCCGAATATGCAAGCCAGGCCAAATCGCGCTTCCTCGCCACCGTCAGCCACGAGATCCGCACGCCGATGAACGGCATCATGGGCATGGCCAGGCTGCTGGCGGACACCAATCTCTCGCCCGAACAACGGACCTATGTCGGCGCCGTCTCGACCTCGGCCAGCGCGCTGCTGGCGCTGATCGAGGATCTGCTCGACTATTCCAAGATCGAAGCCGGCCGCTTCGATCCCGAACCGCAGCCAATGTCGGTGCGCGAGATCGCCGACAACATCGTCGAACTCTTGGCCGCGCGCGCCTTCGCCAAGAATATCGGCCTTGGCTGCCATGTCGAACCCGACGTGCCGCAGATGATATCAGCCGATCCGGGAAGGGTCAGGCAGGTGCTGCTCAACCTGATCGGCAACGCGATCAAGTTCACCGACAGCGGCGGCGTATTGGTGAGCATCGCTCGTGCCTGCACCGAAACCACCGACCGCATATGCTTCACCGTCGCCGACACCGGTCCCGGCCTGCACGAGGACGATATGGAGCGCATCTTCGAGGAATTCGAACAGGCTGATGGCACGTCGACCCGCGCGCATGGCGGCGCCGGGCTCGGTCTTGCCATCTCCAAGCGCCTGGTGATCGCCATGGGCGGCACGATTTCGGTATCGAGCCGGCTCGGCCAAGGCTCCGAGTTCGTCTTCGAAATCCCTGCAATATCGGCCACCGAGCCGCCGCAGACCCGCCAGAATGCGCTGTCAGGGCGGCGCGCGGTGATCCTGTCGAAGAACGCCATCGAGGCCGACGCCATCGCCCGCACCATCCGTGCCAATGGCGGCATGGTCGATCTGGCTGCGACCGCCGCCCAGGCAGCGTCCTTCGCAGAAGGCTGCGACGTGCTTCTGGTTGATGCGGCCATGGAGGAGGGCGACGGCAGGTTGCTCAAGCGCCTTCGCCAGAGCGGCTTTGCCGACTGCGAGGCGATCACGCTGATCGCGCCGACCGACCGCGGCATGCTGGGCGAGTTCCGCGCCAGCGGCTACGCCACCTTCCTGGCAAGGCCGGTGCGTGGCGAGACTCTGCTGCGCGTCCTTTTGACGAGCAGCGTACCCGCCCTCCTCCAGCCACAGCCGGAAAAGCGCGGCGCACCATCCGTCCGCGCCATTAGCAGCCGCCAGCAGGGCCTGTCCGTGCTGATCGCCGAGGATAACGACATCAACGCCATGCTTGCCCGCGCCACGCTGCTAAAGGCCGGGCATCGAGTGAAAGTGGTCGGCAACGGCAAGGCCGCCGTCGAGGCCGTCACTGGCACCGGCCGCAAGCACCGCTTCGACGTGGTGCTGATGGACCTGCACATGCCTGTCATGGACGGGCTGGACGCCATCGCCGCCATCCGCCGGCATGAGGAGGAAACCGCCGTGCCGCCGGTTCCGATCATGGTGCTTTCGGCGGACAGTCAGGAAACGACCCGCCACGCCGTGCTCGCCCATGGCGCCAGCGGCTTCGTCACCAAGCCGCTCGACCCCGACGCGCTTGTCCATGCGATCGAGGGCCACGTCGCCGCGTGATCCGCCGGCTGTCCCTCCTGGCTTCCCTGCGTAACATAGCCGGTTGAAAGGATTACCCAGCCGACGAAGTATTGCCCGCAGCACCGTATCACGGTACTGTCACAATCCTGTTGCACCTACACCGTATCCCCGTGCCAAGAGGGATGGCTCGAAGGAGAATCACTCGTGCATACAGTTATGCCGGAATGTGACGCTCGGCCGAACGCCAGCGGTGCTTTGCTCACCGGGCGGAACGTCGATGCCGTCATAAAAGGCGAAGCGCTCGGCCGTATCGGCAATCTCGAAGTGCGGCTCGCCCGCAACGAGGCCGAGATCGCCGCCGCGCAGGAAGTGCGCTACCGGGTGTTCTATGACGAGCTCGGCGCCAGGAAGAACCTGTTCCAGGTGCAGGACCGCCGCGACGCCGACCATTTTGATCCGCTTTGTGATCATTTGCTCGTCTTCGACACCTCGCTGTCCGGTCCCGAGCATCGCCGCATTGTCGGCACCTATCGCCTGTTGCGGCAGGAAATCGCGGCAGCCGCCGGCGGCTTCTATTCCGAGGGCGAGTTCGAGCTGACCAACCTCATCGCCCGCCACCCCGGCCAGCGTTTCCTCGAGCTCGGCCGCTCCTGCGTCTTGCCGGAATACCGCTCGAAGCGCACCATTGAGGCGCTCTGGCAAGGTATTTGGGCCTATATTAACCATTACGGGATCGGCGTGATGACCGGTTGCGCCTCGTTCCCCGGCACTGTTCCGGCGGCGCACGCCGAAGCGCTGACCTATCTCGCCCATCACTGCCGGACGAATTCGGCCTGGGACGTGCGCGCGGTCGCCGGGCGCTACTGTTCCATGGATTTGATGCCGATCGAGGCGGTCAACGCCAAGGCCGCGATCTCGGCGATGCCGCCACTGGTCAAGGGCTATCTGCGCGTCGGCGCGCGCATCGGCGACGGCTGCGTCATCGACCGCGAATTCTCGACGGTCGACGTGTTCGTGGTGATGCCGGTCCAGGAGATCGGCGCCCGCTACGTCAACTATTATGGTGGGGAAGCCCAGCGTTTCGCGGCGTGAGATTCCAGGGAGTAGCGAATAGGAAGTAGCGTGTAGCGGGAGTTCCGCCAACTCGCTGCGGATTGTTGTCCCTATTTGCTACTCACTATTGCTACTCCTTCTCATTTCACGGAATATCTTCCGGCCGCCGACCAGGCCTGCTCTTGTAGGACGGAAAAGCCCAGCCGAATTTGAGCGCGCCGCCGCGCACACAGAAAGCCGCCGCGAAGCCCAGCAGGCCCGAGGCAAGCGGCGGCAGTCCGGCAATATCGCCGAGCGTAAAAAGAGCTGCGCCTGCAAGGGCCGCGGTGACGTAGATTTCCGGTCTGAGCAGCACCGACGGCTCACCGGTCAAGAGATCGCGAAGAATGCCGCCAAGGGTGGCGGTGAGCATGCCGGTGACGATCGAAACGGCCGGCGAACCGGTAATCGTCAGCCCCTTGGCCGCACCCATCACCGAAAAGGCGGCAAGACCGACGGCATCGAGCCAGAGCAGCAATCTGTAGCGCGATTCGACGCGGTGCGCGCTGAAGAAGACCACGACCGCCACCGCCGCGCAGATCAGCACATAGTCGCGATTTCCCACCCAGAACACCGGCACATTGAGGATGACGTCGCGAAACGTGCCGCCGCCGATGCCGGTGACGCTGGCCAGGAACAGGAAGCCGATGATGTCGAGCTGCTTGCGCGAGGCGGCAAGCGCCCCTGTCGCGGCAAAGACGGCGACGCCGGCATAGTCGAGAAGCTCGATCGGGTTCATGAGTGAATAATGAAATAGTGAGCGGTGAATAGCGAGTGGGTCGCGACCTGGATTGACTTGAAGCAAATTAAATGATTGAATAGTTCATTCAATTTTGTGAGCGAGTATGTCCCCTCGCCGCTACAGCATGGGTTCCCGGACTGCCGCCTTCGCCAAGACGAGGCAGCGCATTCTCGACGCGACAATCAAGCTGCACACCCAGAACGGCATCTTCGGCACGACTTGGAAGGACATCGCAACGGAAGCCGATGTCGCCGTTGGCACCGTCTACAAGCATTTTCCTACCCTGGATGACCTGGTGCCGGCGTGCGGCGAAGTGCTGATGGAGCGTCTGCGTCCTCCGTCGCCCGAATCGGTGACGGAGATAATCGGCGGGGCGACGGACCCTAAAGAACGGTTGCGCCGAGTCGCCAACGAGCTATTCGCCTTCTACCACCGTGGCGGACGGCATCTCGAAAGCGACCTGCGCGAGCGCGAGCTTCCGGCCATGCGGGAATGGGAAGAATACCTGCGGAACATGGTGGCCGGATTCGTGCGAGAGGCGCTGGCGAAGGTCGATCCCGGCGATGACGTCGTTCAGGCAATCAGCTTCCTGTTCGACTTTCCGACGTTCAACGCCATGCGGATACGCGGCACGACGGTGGATCTAGCCGCCGAAACGGCAACGGGAATGGCGCTATGCTGGCTCAAGGGCAAAGGCCGGACGAGCACGTCTTGAACGAACAGAATGCGGGGGGCGAAACAAAGGCCAGATAGCGAAGGAGGAAGTCATGAACACGAATGTCGTTGAAGTCACCGAATTTGCATTGAAGCCCGAATTCACCGAGCAGATGTTCCTGCAGACCAGGGATGAAGTGAATGGCGAGGTGCGGAAGCTTAAGGGTTTCATCAATCGTCGCCTCCTCAAATCCGAGGGAGGCTGGACGGAGATGTTCGAATGGGCGGACATGGACAGCGCCAAGGCGGCTGGCGAGGTCTGGTCCACCCTGCCCGGCATCAAAAACTATTGCTCGATGGTGAATTCCGCCTCGATCAAGGTCGGCTACCATTCTGTGGCGGCCGTGGCTGGCGGCGAAGCTGGCAGGAGCATCCCCCACGCCTTTTGCAGTCACGCCTTGGAAGGAGAGGCGCGCTGGTGGCTTGGTTCGCTGGCGGTGATCAAGGCGACAGCAACCCAGACGGCGGGCCAGTTCACGCTGGTCGAAGTGCTTGAGAACGAAGGCGAGGCGCCGCTGCATGTCCACCATCGCGAGGACGAGTCATTCCAGGTGATGGAAGGTGAGATCGAGTTCGAGATCGGGGGCAGCAAGATCATGGCTGGGCCCGGTTCGTTTCTCTTTGCGCCACGCGATGTGCCGCACCGCTATACGGTCAAGCGTGGGCCGGCACGGATGCTGTTCCTCTTCACGCCCGCTGGTTTCGAGGAGCTTGTGAGGGCGACCAGTGTGCCTGCCGATGACTGGCGCATCCCTCCGGCCGGCGAAGGAATGCCGGACATGGAGATATTTCCCGATGTGGTCAGGCGCTATGGGTGTGAACTGCTTGGCTGAAGGCGTGGCAAGCGCTGCACCGCAAAAGTGGCGGTGGACCGTTGATCGTCCCTGACGCCGGGCAGGTTTCGGGGACGATCATGCCTTGAGCCTTTGGTGGCCCCTTGCTACCGAATGGCGCACTATTCCCCGTTCACGCATCCTTCTCGGCTTGCTCATTCACCGGTCCTGGCTCGACCGGCGCTTCTCCAGCCACATGCTTGGGACCGCCTTTGGCAACGCCGACCATGGCCGGCCGCAACACCCGCTCGCCGATCGAATAGCCTGGCTGCACGACCTGGACCACCGTGTTGGCCGGCACCTCCGGATTGGGCACCTCGAACATTGCCTGGTGGAAATTGGGGTCGAATTTCTCGCCTTCCGGCTCGAGTTTCTTCACCCCGTGTCGCTCCAGCGCCGATAGCATGGCGCGCTCGGTGAGCTCGACGCCTTCGATCAACGCCTTGAAACCGGCATCGCCCGACGCCTTGGCCTCAGCCGGGATCGCATCCAGCGCACGGCGCAGATTGTCAGATACCGACAGCATGTCACGGGCGAAATTGGCAACCGCATAAGCACGCGCATCGTGCACGTCACGGGCGGTACGGCGGCGCAGATTCTCCATCTCGGCTGCGACGCGGAGCGCGCGGTCCTTCAACTCGTCGTTTTCCTTCAGCAGCCGCACAAGCGCTTCATAGTCGCCGTCGACGCTGCCTTCCCTGTGTTCGGTGGCAGCTGCGGTCGTCTCGGCTTCATCGGGCGCGCGTTCGTCTTTTGCCTGGTCGCTCATCGCCGTTTCCCGTCATTTCGAATGATGTGGATTTTGTGCCCGATATCGAGGTTTGGCGGCCAAAAATCAAGGGGCAAGCGATACTGAAGAGGCCGCTGGCGCTCTGACGGCGCATCATGAAGACCTTTCGATATTAATTCAAATTTTACTGTAACCGCCGACTTTGCTTGCCAAGATGCTGCGATCGGGGAACCATTCGTCTGCTGGAAGAGTTTCGAAGCCGACACAGGATTTTTGAAATGATGACCCGCAACAACGGCGACCATAACAAGAATAGCGCCCGCGCCAATGACGAAAGACGTGAAAGGCTCGCGGCCGGCATCAGGCGCCAGTTCGGCACCGAGGCGACGACGCGCTTTCTGCGTGCGCTGCCGGCGTTCCGGACGGAGAACGATATTCCCGATCGCTTCAGGGAATTGCTCGACCGCCTAGACGGCATCGAGAGCAGCGTAGCCGCCGGTGGCCACAGGCGGTAGACCAACACATTCGGCTGTCGTTGCGGGCCGCCGGAACCCAAGCATGCCCTTCCACATTGCAGTACCTTGCGCGTCGCGCGGCAATTACGCGCAGTAACTTTGCGTGATGCTGCCTTGCAGCGACGGACTGGTCCGTCTATGCTTCCTGATGAACATGATTTCCCCCGAAGCTGTGGCGAACAGCAAACGTGCCTGGTTGAAAATCCTGGCTCGCTACAAGACGCCTGACAGGCGGCGCAGCGCCGTCGAACTTGCCATCACTCTCATCCCCTTTGCCACGCTGTGGGCACTGTCTTCGGCTGCCTATGCCTATGGCCATTGGTGGGGTCTGGTTCTCATCCTTCCGGCCGCCGGCTTTCTCGTGCGGATCTTCATGATCCAGCACGATTGCGGCCACGGTTCCTTCTTCGCCAACCGCACCGCCGACGACTGGATCGGCCGCGGGCTGGGCGTCCTGACCTTGACGCCCTACGATTGCTGGCGACGTGCCCACGCAACCCATCACGCAAGCGCCGGCAATCTCGATGAGCGTGGCACGGGCGATATCAAGACGCTGACCGTCGCGGAATATCGGCAAATGTCCTGGCGGGGCCGCCTTGCCTATCGTCTCTATCGCCATCCGCTCGTCATGTTCGGCCTCGGCCCCATTTGGCTTTTCATCTTTGAGCAGAGACTGCCGGTCGGCATGATGCGAGGCGGACTCACGCCCTGGGTGTCGTCTATGGCCACCAACGTGGCCATCGCGGTCGCCGCCGCCGCCCTCGTCTGGTTCGTCGGCCTCGAAGCGTTCCTGGTCGTCCATTTACCCATCGTCGTTCTCGCCGGTTCCGCCGGCATCTGGCTGTTCTATGTCCAGCACCAGTTCGAAGAGACTGAGTGGGCAAAGGACTCCGAATGGGAGTTTCAGCACGCCGCCCTGCACGGCTCGTCCTATTATGACCTGCCGCCGGTGCTGAACTGGTTCACCGGCAATATCGGTGTCCATCACGTGCACCACCTCTCCGCCAAGGTGCCGTGCTATCGACTCCAGGAGGTCCTGAGGGACTATCCGGAACTGCGCGAAATCGGTCGCGTCACGCTTCTCGACAGCCTGCGCTGCGTCAAGCTGGCGCTGTGGGATGAGAGCCGCAGCAAGCTGGTGTCATTTCGCGAAGCGCGGATGACTGCGTAAACGCATGACCCCGAAAATCGAAATCGATTTTCGGCAAGGATCATGCGTAGAATCAATGTGCTACAGCGTCCTTTGCGCGTCCAGAAAGGACGCGCGGCGCTGTAGAACCGCCGCCCCCCCGGGGGGGCGGTTTTCCAAGACCTGGCTCAAGCCGCCTTGCGTTCGTCGCGCATCAGGATCTCGCCGTGGCGGATCTCGGTGCCGAGCACCTTCAGGCATTCGCGCATGAAGGCGGCGAGGCCCGGCCAGCCCTTGGCCGATACCAGATTGCCGTCGACATGGGCGCCGGTCGGCGCGACATCGATGTAGGTGCCGCCGGCGAGCGTGACTTCCGGCTCGCAATACTGCAGCGCCGCGACTTCCCTGCCACGCAGCACGCCGTCGACCGCCATCAGGATCTGCGCGCCATGGCAGATGGTGAAGATCGGCTTGCCGGTGTCGTGGAAATGCCGCACCAGCGCCTGCACGCGCTTGTCGATACGGATATATTCCGGGCCGCGCCCGCCCGCCGCATAGACGGCGTCGTATTCGGCCGGGTTCACCTCGGAAAAGGTCTTGTTGAGGATGTAGTCGTGGCCGAGCTTTTCCGTATAGGTCTGGTGGCCCTCGAAGTCGTGCAGCGACGTCTTCAGGATATCGCCCGCCTTCTTGTCGGGGCAGACGACATGGACAGTGTGGCCGACCGCATGCATGGCCTGCTCAAAGACGAAAATCTCGTATTCCTCGCTGAACTCGCCAACGAGCATCAGTATCTTCTTACCAGCCATTCCGGTTCCTCCCTTGGTGGCGATATTTATTTCGGATCGCGAAATAATAGGCCTATCCTAAGGGCAGAGCATCGAAAACAAAAGACTGAATTTGCATGTGGTCCGACCAGATGCGACCTGCCCCTGGAGGCGATCAGCTGGCGCGCACCCGCCGCCAGGAATATTTGGGACCTTTCGCCTCCGGCTTCACGGTTGGCTGATAGGAGAGCGGCAGACCGCCGGTGCGGCCTTCATCGAGCCGCTTCAGCAACACTGGATTTGACACTTCGAACTCGTCGAAGCCAAGGCGCAGCATGTGCGGAAGCTGGTCGACCAGAACCTGCCCGGTGGCGCGAACCGCGCCCTCGAAATGGTAGCGGCTGCGCAGCAGTTCTCCCTTGGAGAAGGAACGGCCGTCACTGAAAGCCGGGAAAGCCAACGCCACCAGCGATATCTGGTCGAGCAGGTCGGCGATTTTTTCGAGCTGGTCGCCGGGCTGAAGCAGCACGCCCAGACGTTCCTTCGCCGACCGGCGCACCGCTGTGTCGAGGTTGAGAAACGCATGCAGCGGCAGGATGAAGCGGCCATTGCCGGACAGCGCGTCGGCACTCTCGGCATAAGTCCACTCGTCCTCGCTAAAACCCGTCGGGGTCCAGAGGCGGGTAACGGTCTCCGGCGTCAGTTCGGTCATCAAAAATTCCCAAAGCTCAAAAAAGATCCTAAAGCGATGCGTCGGTCAGCGACTTTTCCAGCCCCGACAAATGGATGCCGCACTCGGTCTTGGCGTGCCCTGCCCAGCGGCCGCTGCGCGCGTCCTCGCCCGGTTGCACCGGCTGCGTGCATGGGAAGCAGCCTATCGACAGATAGCCATAGGCAACCAACGGATTTTCACGCAGCGCATGCGCGCGCATATAATTTGCCTGGTCGGCGGTCGTCCAATGCGCCAGCGGATTGATGCGGATGCGCGAGCCGACCGCTTCGAACACCGGAAGGGCTGCTCGCGTCGTCGCCTGAAAACGCTTGCGGCCGGTGAACCAGGCGCGGAACGGTTCGACGCCGCGCGCCAACGGCTCGACCTTGCGAACACCGCAGCAGGCGTCGGTGTCGGTTTCGTTCAGATTGCCGGTCGGATCGATCCGTTCGAGCGCCGCTTCCTCGGGCTTGATCACCCGGATATCGGTCAGCCCGAAATCGGCAACGAGCGCGTCGCGATAGCCGAGCGTCTCCTCGAAATGCTTGCCGGTGTCGAGGAAGATCACCGGCAAAGTCCGGTCGATCTTAGCGATCATGTGCAGCAGCACCGCCGAATCCGCGCCAAAGGATGAAACCGCGGCGATTTCGCCGCGAAAGAACTCCCGGGCCGACCGCTCGATGATCTCAAGCGGCTTCAGATGACCATAGAGCGCATCGAGCCCCGCCGCTTCGGCGGCGATGCCGGCCTCGACGTCGACGATACGATCAAGCGGCCTTGGCTTCGCCAGCATAAAGCGCCTCCTTGAACGGCGCGGGACCGACACGGCGGTAGGCGTCGATGAATTTTTCGGTTCTGTCCAGTCGAAGCCCGAGATAGGTCTCGACGATCTGTTCGATGGCGTCGGTGATCTCTGCCGAGCTGAAGCCGCGGCCGATGATCTCGCCGACCGAGGTGTTCTCGTCGGCCGAGCCGCCGAGCGTGACCTGATAGAGCTCGGCGCCCTTCTTCTCGACTCCGAGGATGCCGATATGGCCGACATGGTGATGGCCGCAGGCGTTGATGCAGCCGGAAATCTTCAGCTTCAATTCGCCGATCTCGCGCTGCCGCTCGAGCGAAGCGAAACGAAGCGAGATTTCCTGCGCCACCGGAATGGAGCGCGCCGTGGCCAGCGCGCAATAATCGAGGCCAGGGCACGAGATGATGTCTGATATCAGGTTGGAATTGGCCGTCGCCAGTCCGATGTCGACCAGAGCGTCATAGACCGCCTTGAGGTCGGCGCGCGCGACATGCGGCAGGATCAGGTTCTGCTCATGGCTGACGCGCAGCTCGTCGAACGCATATTTCTCAGCAAGCTCGGCGACCGCTTCCATCTGGCTGTCGGAGGCATCGCCCGGCGCTTCGCCGATGCCCTTGAGCGAGATGGTCACCGCGGCATAATCGGGATGACGATGGGTCACCACGTTCTGATCGAGCCATTCCGAAAAGCTCTTGGAATCGAGGCGGGCAAGCTTGACCGCCTCGTCGCCTTCCGGCCGGTCGGCCAGCGCCGGTGGCGCGAAATAGGCATCGATGGCGCGGATGTCGGGTTCCGGCAGCTTCAGATCCGCATCCTTCAGCTCCTGCCATTCGGCCTCGACCTGACGGGTGATCTCCTCGACGCCGGTCTCGTGGACGAGGATCTTGATGCGCGCCTTGTATTTGTTGTCGCGGCGGCCGTAGAGGTTGTAAACGCGCAGGATCGCCGTGCAGTAGGACAGAAGGTCGGCCTCGGGCAGGAAGTCGCGGATCTTCTTGGCGATCATCGGTGTACGGCCCTGGCCGCCGCCGACATAGACGGCGAAACCGAGTTCGCCGGCAGCGTTCTTCTTCAAATGCAGGCCGATGTCATGCGTCTGGATGGCGGCGCGGTCGCGCTCGGCGCCGGTCACCGCGATCTTGAATTTTCTCGGCAGGAACGAGAATTCCGGATGCACCGACGACCATTGGCGCAGGATTTCCGCATAGGGACGCGGATCGGCCACCTCGTCGGCGGCGGCACCGGCAAAGTGGTCGGCGGTGACGTTGCGGATGCAATTGCCGCTGGTCTGGATGGCGTGCATCTCCACACTCGCCAGATCGGCCAGGATCGCCGGAATGTCCGACAGCGCCGGCCAGTTGAACTGGATGTTCTGGCGCGTCGTGAAATGGCCGTAGCCCTTGTCGTATTTGCGGGCGATGTGGCCGAGCATGCGCAGCTGCTTGCTGTTCAGCGTGCCGTAGGGCACCGCGATGCGCAGCATGTAGGCGTGCAATTGCAGGTAGACGCCGTTCATCAGCCTCAGCGGCCGGAACTGATCCTCGGTGATCTCACCGGCAAGCCGCCGCGCGACCTGATCGCTGAACTCGGCGACGCGGGCCTGGACGAAATCGTGATCGAACTCATCGTAACGGTACATGTCTAGTCTTTCCGGGCGCGTCCGCCCGTTTCATCAATATGGTCGTTTACGCCGCCCGGGCGGCTTCCGGGCGGGCCTGCTTGCCCAGATCGTTGCGGTTGGTCGGGCCGGCGGCGCGGATCTTTTCGCGCAGCCGGACCGGCTCGACCACACCATTGGCGACGGTCACGTCGATCAGATTGACATCGACCACTTCGTTGTTGGCATAGGCCGTGGCGCCGATCGCCTCCAGCCGGTCTTCAGCCGCCTTGTCATGGGCGACGTCGGCGTGGTCGATGATCTCGGCCCAGCCGCCATTGGCGTACCAGACGGCTTCGCCGTCGGTCAGGCGGTTTGCGGTCAGAACTTTCATCGTTCAGCTCCTTCGGCGGCTGTTTGGGCCGCGCCTTCATGGCTGTGTGCAGCGAGCGGTTCGGAACGTTCAAAGTTGGCGCCGGCGACTGCATCGCCGATGATCGTCATGACCGGGCCGGTAAGGTCGGCGCGGACCTCCAGCGACGGCAGATCGGCGAGCGTGCCGTGGAACCGGCGGCGGTTGGCAAGGCTGGCATTCTCGACCACGGCGACCGCCGTATCCGGCGACAGGCCGGCCTCGATCAGCCGGCCGGCAACCTCGGCCGCGACCGAGCGGCCCATATAGACGGCGACCGTGGCGCCGGAAATGGCGAGCTTGGCCCAGTCGGGCAGCGAATTTCCCTTGAGGTCGTGGCCGGTGGTGAACACCATCGACGACGACACGCCGCGCAGCGTCAGCGGCAGCTCGAAATCGGCGGCGGCGGCGAAGGCCGCGGTGACGCCCGGAACCACCTCATAGGCGATACCGGCATCGCGCAGCGCCGCCATTTCCTCGCCCGCCCGGCCGAACACCAGCGGATCACCGGATTTCAGCCGCACGACGCGCTTGCCGTCGCGGCCGAGTTCGATCAGCAGCGCGTTGATCTCGGCCTGGCTCTTGGTGTGGCAGCCCTTGCGTTTGCCCACCGGCAGACGCTCGGCGTCGCGACGGCCCATGGCGACGATCGCCTCCGGCACCAGCGCATCATGGACGATCACATCGGCTTCCATCAGCAGGCGGTGAGCGCGCAGCGTCAGCAGGTCTTCGGCGCCGGGGCCGGCGCCAACCAGGGCGATGTGGCCCGATGCCGGCGCATTCGAAAGCAACAGATCGACGGCGGCGTCATGCGCCTGCAAAAGCTGGCCGGCGTCCATGGCGCGAGCCGGTGCGCCGCCGAAAAAGTCGCTCCAGAAGCGTCGGCGGGCATTGCCTTTCGGCAGCAATCTCTCAGCGGTGCCGCGCAACGAGGCAGCAAGCGAAGCAAGCGGCCCGAGCGACGGCGACAGCATGCGGTCGATGCGGCTGCGCAGCATCTGGGCAAGCACCGGGCCCGCCCCTTCGGTGCCGATGGCAATGGCGACCGGCGCGCGGTTGACCAGCGCCGGGGTGAAGAAATCGCACAGCTCCGGCCGGTCGACGGCATTGACCGGAATGCCCAGCCGGCGCGCATCCTCGGCAACGCGCCGGTCGAGCGCCTCATTGCCGCTGGCGGCAAACACCATCACCGCGCCTTCGAGATGCGCGGCCTCGTAGGCGGCAGCGATGTGGACGGCGCCATTCGCGGCAATGAAGGCCAGAAGCTCGGCCTCGGGGGCATCGGCTATGATGCGCAAGACGGCGCTCGACTGGCCGATCAGCCGCGCCTTGGCCAGAGCCTCCTCGCCGCCACCGACGATGGCCACAGCTTCGCCCTCGACCCGCATGAATAGGGGAAAGGCGTTGAGCTTGGCGGTGGCCTGCGGCATGGCGAGCGGAATCCTGAATACGCTGTCAGTTCTACGCGCGAGCGCGAAAAAGCAGAAGGAACGCACTCGCGCATCGCTTCGTGCGAAGCAATCGCTTTTCCGCAAGCACCGGAGGCAGGAGAAAAAAATTCCACACCCACGAGTGGAGCGGATCCAAACCGCTGTTGCGAGCCTTGATCTGCGGCCGTTCTAGCGGCAAACGAGGTGTATCACAAAACACTTTTTCTAAATTCTACAAATCCAGTAGATTAAAGCCGCGATGCGCTGAACACCGTATCTCGTCGGTTGATAGCCTGCTCGCCGTCTTTGTAATCGCCGGAACATTCCTGCCTCGGCGCGCGTTTGCCCTGCGAATCCGAGCCTGGCTGTTCAGCTGCGGCAATGGCTCCAGAGACGGGCCTTGAAAACCATGAAAAACAGAAAAAAGGAGCGCTCCGTGAACAATCTCAAGCTGAAACGCGGACTGTGGGTCGTGGTGGCCGACGGCGAGAAGGCGCTGTTCCTCGAAAACCGTGGCGACACCCAATATCCCGACCTTCAGGTCGTGCAGGAGATGGAACAGGCAAATCCGGCGACGCGAGAGCAAGGTTCGGACCGTCCCGGCCGCTACAGCGACGGCCCTTCCGTCCACCGCAGCGCAGTCGAGGACACTGACTGGCATCGTCTCGGCAAGGAGCGTTTCGCCGACGAAATAGCCGAGCGGCTGTACAAGCTCGCGCATCGCGGCGCCTTCAAGGAGATGGTGCTGATCGCACCGCCGCAGGTGCTGGGCGAGATGAGGCGAAAACTGCATAAGGAAGTTGCCGGGAAAATCACAGTGGAAATTCCGAAGACGCTGACCAACCACACCATCGTCGACATCGAAAACCTGCTGCAGGCGGCCTGATCGCGGCATCAAGGCGCTCAGGCCCTTCCTTTTGCAGCCCCCCGAGGCGGCTCGCCTTCTGTCATCTCTGTCGTAGACTTCACGGCATTTGCGGGTTGCCTCGCGGCCATCCGAGCCGCCATATTGCAAACGCGGCTGCCTCGGCGGTGCATATCCGACATCGTGATTTTTGAAAGGCGCTCCATAGACCATGCCGCATGACACGCCCCTTATCGCCACAATCGTCGCCGGTCTGGGGCTGGCTTTCGTCTTCGGCGCAATTGCCAATCGCTTCCGCATCCCGCCGCTGGTCGGTTACCTCATCGCCGGCGTGCTTGTCGGGCCGAACACGCCTGGCTTCGTCGCCGATGCCGGTCTTGCCAATGAGCTGGCCGAAATCGGCGTGATCCTGCTGATGTTCGGCGTCGGCCTGCATTTCTCGCTGAAGGACTTGTTGTCGGTCCGCGCCATCGCCGTGCCCGGCGCCATCGTGCAGATCGGCTTTGCGACAGCGCGCGGGGGCGGGCTGGCGTGGTGGGTGGGCTGGTCGATGGGCGCGGGGCTGGTCTTCGGGCTGGCGCTTTCCGTCGCCTCGACCGTGGTGCTGCTGCGTGCCTTGCAGGAACGGCGGCTGATCGAGACCGAGCGCGGCCGCATCGCCGTCGGTTGGCTGATCGTCGAAGATCTGGCCATGGTGCTGGCGCTGGTCTTGCTGCCTGCGCTGGCCGGCGTGCTGGGCGGTCAGGAGCCGGTGGAGGTCCACAGCAGCGGCCTGCTGTCGCTGCCGGCGAGCTACGGCGTTTGGGGTGTCGTCGGCATCACGCTGGCCAAGGTCGCCGCCTTTGTCGTCGTCATGCTGGTGGTCGGCCGCCGGGTCATCCCCTGGATCCTGCACTACGTCGCCCATACCGGGTCGCGTGAATTGTTCCGGCTGGCGGTGCTGGCCATTGCTCTCGGCGTCGCCTTCGGCGCGGCCAAGCTATTCGGCGTCTCGCTGGCGCTGGGCGCTTTCTTCGCCGGCATGATCATGAGCGAATCCGCGCTCAGCCATCGAGCCGCCGAGGAATCGCTGCCGCTGCGCGACGCCTTTTCCGTGCTGTTCTTCGTTTCGGTCGGCATGCTGTTCGACCCGTTCAGCCTGATCAGCAATGGCTGGCCGATCCTGGCGACACTGGCCATCATCGTCATCGGCAAATCGCTGGCGGCCTTCGCTATCGTCGTCGCCTTCCGCTATCCGGTCGCCACCGCATTGATGATTTCGGCAAGCCTTGCCCAGATCGGCGAATTCTCGTTCATTCTGGCCGAGCTCGGCGTCGGGCTGAAGCTGCTGCCCGAACAAGGACGCGACCTCATCCTCGCCGGTGCTATCCTGTCGATCGTCCTCAACCCGCTGATGTTCCTTGCCGTCGACTGGATGAAACCATGGCTGGAAAGGCGCGCCGGCAAGGCGGCTTCGCTCGACGAGGCAAAGCCGATCGGCCCCGCCACGGAGCCAGGCCAGCTGGCTTCGGTTGCGGCGCCGGTGAAAGAGGACGGCCCGCCGCCCAGGACAGCGCTTACCGGCCATTCCATCCTGGTCGGCTATGGCCGTGTCGGCAGCCTTGTCGGCGCGTCATTGACGGAGGCCGCCCTGCCGTTCCTCGTCATCGAGGATGCCGACAAGACGCTGGCGAAGCTCAGGGACGACGGCATCGAAACCGTGTCCGGCAATGCCGCGAACAGCGAGGTGTTCGCCGCAGCCAATCCCGAGGGCGCGAGCCGGCTGATCCTTGCCATCCCCAACGCCTTCGAGGCGGGACAGATCGTGCTGCGCGCCCGCGCCGCCAACCCGAGGATCAACGTCATTGCCCGTGCCCATTCCGACGCGGAGGTCGAGCACCTCAAAGGTCTCGGTGCCGATACAGTCATCATGGGCGAGCGCGAGATCGCGCGGGGGATTGTGGAGGAGGTGATAGAAGGCAAGGCAGAGGCGGCCAAAGAGCCGAAAGCACCGATTGCTTAGCCCTCCGATCGCCAGCGTTCGCTCACACGTGCTGGCCGCCATTGATGTGGATTTCCGAGCCCGTCACATAGGACGCCTGCTGCGAGCACAGGAAGAAGATGATGTCGGCGACTTCCGCCGTGGTGCCCAGTCGTCGCAGCGGAATCGTCTCGACGATCTTTTCCGTGCCCGGCGACAGGATCGCCGTGTCGATCTCGCCAGGTGCGATCGCGTTCACGCGGATGCCGTGCGGACCGAAATCATGCGCCATTTCGCGCGTCAGCGAGCCGAGCGCGGCCTTCGACGTCGCATAGGCGGTGCCGGCGAAGGGATGCACGCGGGTGCCGGCGATCGAGGTCACATTGACGATCGAGCCTTTGGCCGACGCCAATTCCCTAAACAATCCCCGCGCCAGCATGATCGGCGCGAAGAAATTGACCTGGAACACGTCGCGCCAGACATGCATCGGCGTGTCGATCGAATTCATGCGACTGTTGCCGTCCTTGAGCTTCGGCGAGATGCCGGCATTGTTGACCAGCGCATGAAGCTGGCCGCCATGCGCCTCCAGCCGGTGGCGGATTTCCGAGGTCGCGATGCCGACATCCTCCTGGTCGGCGAGATCGACCTTGATGTGGTCTTCCGGACCGGCCGGCCACGGGCAGTCCTCGGCAAAGGCCTGGCGCGAGCAGGTGATGACGCGCCAGCCTTCTCGTGAAAAGCGCTTGACCGTGGCGTGGCCGATGCCGCGGCTGGCGCCGGTCAGCACGATGGTCTTTCTGGTGTCGGTTTCGGCCATTCGCGATCTCTCTTTAACCCGCAGATGTAGCGGAACACGGCAACGATGACGAGGGGGTCAGCCGCCGGTGAGGATGTCGAGGATCGAGGTCTGCCGCTTCTTGACCGGGCCGCCGACATCGCCGGGCGGCACCGGGCGCTTGATCGATGCGGTTGTGCCGCCACCGCCCGGCATGCCGAAGCCGCCGGCATCGACCGTTTCGGCGGGACGCGCGGCGCGACGCGGCGACGCTTTTTGGGCGGACGGCGCGGACTGGCTGACCGAAGCGGACGGCACCGGCGCCGGTTGCGCCGCGTTGGGCGGCAATTCGTCCTGCACGATCGTATCGGCAGGCGTCGCCCTCCATGTTCCAGGCCGCGGCCGCACCGGCACGCCGTCGTGCGCGGCGACCATGAACTCGTGCCCTGCCTGCTCCGGCAGCGCGCCGCCGGGTACCTTCTTCATCGGACCGCCATCGTCATTGCCGAACCAGACGCCGGTGGTGAGATTGGCGGTATAGCCGATGAACCAGGCGTCGCGCGAATTCTGACTGGTGCCGGTCTTGCCGGCGGCCGGCCAGGCAAAGGCCGCCTTCCTGGCAGTGCCGATTTCGACAGTACCGGTCATCATCGAATTCATCATGCCGACGATCTCGGGCTTGATGACGCGCGGGGCGCCGCCGCCATTGTTGTCGTAGAGCACCTTGCCGCTGGCTGTCGTCACGCGGCGGATGAAATGGACTTCCGGCCGGTAGCCGCCATTGGCGAAGGGGACATAGGCCGACGTCAGTTCCAGCGGTGTCACTTCAGAGGTGCCGAGCGCGATCGAGGTGTTGGCCGTGAGGTCGGACTGGATGCCCATGCGATGCGCCGCCTCGACCACCGCGTCAGGTCCGACTTCCATGGTCAACTGGGCGGCCACCGAGTTCAGCGATTTCGCCAGCGCCGTCGCCAGCGTCACCTTGCCGAAATACTTGCCGCCGTAATTGGTTGGCGTCCATTTGCCAATTTTGATCGGCGCGTCATTGCGCACGCTGTCGGGCGTGCGGCCGGCTTCCAGCGCCGCCATGTAAACAAAGGGCTTGAACGCCGAGCCCGGCTGGCGGCGCGCCTCCGAGGCGCGGTCGAACTGGCTGGTCGAATAATCATAGCCGCCGACCATGGCGCGTACCGCGCCGGAATTGTCGATCGACACCAGCACGCCCTGGCTGGCATTGAGTTTTTTGCCGCTGCCGTCGATCAGCCGGCGGATCGATTCTTCGGCGAGCTTCTGCAGCGTCAGGTCGACGGTGGTGTCGACGACGATGTCGCCGCGCACATCACCTATCAGGGCGGGCAGCTCTTCCACGATGGCGTCGGCGACGTAGTTTTCCGAGCCCGTCCAGTAGGATGCCACCCGCAACGCCGGCGCGCTCATCGCCGTGGTCAGTTCCTTGGCGCTGATCCTGCCTTCGTCGCGCATGGCGGCGAGAACAAGCTGCGAGCGCCGCTCGGCGGCCTTCGGGTCACGCGCCGGAGACAGTCGCGACGGCGCTTTCAACAGGCCTGCGAGGAGTGCGGCTTCGGGCAGCGTGACGTCGCGCGCGCTCTTGCCGAAATAGCGGCGCGAGGCCGCTTCGACACCATAGGCGCCGGAGCCGAAATAGACCCGGTTGAGATACATTTCGAGGATCTGGTCCTTGGTGTGCTTGTGCTCGAGCCACAGCGCCAGAAGCACTTCCTGCACCTTGCGTTCCAGCGTGCGATCGGGCGTCAGGAACAGGTTTTTCGCCAATTGCTGGGTCAGCGTCGAGCCGCCTTGCGAAAAACGCCCGCCGGCAACGTTGGCCACCATGGCTCTGGACAGGCCGATCGGGTCGATGCCCAGATGCGAATAGAAGCGGCGATCTTCGATCGCGATGACGGCCTCGGGAATATAGGTCGACATTTCATGCAGGCCGACGGCTTCGCCGCCGCTCATGCCGCGGTTAGCGAGCAGTTTTCCGTCGACGGAGACGATCCTGATATTGGGCGCGCGGTCGGGGATGGCCCAGGTGGTGGCTGCCGGCATTTTCGCGCCGTAATAGACGACGATGCCGGCGGCGGCGATGCCGCCCCAGATGGCCAGCACGAAGCACCAGTAGGCCAACCGGCCGAGCACGCCGAACAGGCCGCGCCGGCTTTTGCCGCGCCCGCGACGCGACGCTTTTGTCCTGGCCGATTGGCGCTTTGCAGAGGTCTTGCGGTTGCTCGGCACGACGCGATCCTCCTCGCTCACCGAAAAACCGGCCGAGGATTTCGCCCGTGGCGGTCCCTCGAAGCTCGGTTCGATGCGGCTGTCTCTGCGGTTCGCCATGCGCTGTGCTGTCTGTCCCGATGCCTATCGCATCGGCCCGAAAATCGGAATCGATTTTCGGAAAGCACGATGCGAAGCTTCAAAGTCTAGAGCGTATTGTGCCTCCGAACGGACGCACGTCGCTCCATGGCGTTCGGGGTGAAGAGTAGTTGCGGCGATTTAAGGGCAGGTTAAAATGACCGTTCAGCAGGCCTTTGAAATTCCATACGAATTTCTAAATCTGTTACCGCCCGTCACCGCTCTGTTCGCGTCGCCTGATTCTGGCATCGGCAAAACGGTCCGCGGCCTCAAGCGCGGCGCGGTCATATTTCTCTGTCGTGCTGATGTCGGAGTGGCCGACGACCTTGGGCGTTATTCAGGCTGGCGTCAGATGAAGCGGCTGATGATCTACAAGCCCATGAAGATCGATGGCAAGATCCATTAGACCACCGAGCTGTTACGGAGCGAGCTATGACTACCTACCTTGGTAGGTTGACATGAAGAAGATGCTGATCTTCAGCACAGTGCTAGCGATGCTGCTAGTGACCCTCTTTGCAACACACTCCGATAACGCTCACTGGCAAGAGAAAGTCGACGAATTCCGTCAATTCAAAGGACATACCGACATCGTCATGTTTGGTGATTCTCTCACTGCGAGTGGCCATTGGCAGGAGATGTTTCCCAGACTGTCAATAATCAATCGCGGCATATCTGGTGAACGCGTCGACAGCGCGCTCCTAAGGCTCGACCAGATTACGGCAGCAGAGCCCCGGCTCGTTTTCATCATGCTAGGGGTAAACGATATTAGCAGGTCAGCTGGCCCTGACGACGTCGCTACATCCTACGGCAAGATCATTGAACGCTTGGCGGATCTGGATAGCATCGTTGTCCAGTCAACGTTGTTTACGAGCAGCGAGGTTCACAACGCAGCAATAAAGCGGTTGAACAGCGCACTCATGGCTCTTTGCTCAAACGCCGCCAACTGCCGGTTTCTGGACCTCAACGCATCCCTCTCCCGAAACGATAGCCTCCGGCCGGAGTTCACGACCGATGGGGTCCATCTTAACGGCGACGGCTACCGGGTCTGGGAGAACCAGATTCGCCCAATTATGGCTGCATCCCTGAAGCGCTAGATCCAGGCGATTTCTCACCCCGCACCCCCTCTGGTGGGTGCGAACCTGGCCGCGCGTCTAGGAAGATAGCCGCAGTCTATGCTCGTCATTAGAGCGCGACCGGTAAAGTAGGTTTTGCGTCCGATCGCGCTCTAAACCATTGAATTGGCGCATGACCTCATCATCAAAGTCATTCAACCCTGGCGGATCATTCGTTAGCCAATCGCAGCACGAACGGAAAGCGCTGCCCAGGATGATTGCATCGTCTCGCCCACATGGCAGTAGCAGACAATTTCGTGGAGCTCATCGTCAGTCAATTCGAAGAAACGCTTTGCTTCGCCATAAGTGTCGTCTTTCAGCCCTTCATCGCGCAGGATCGGATCCTCGAAGGCAACCGATATTGGCGAGCCGTCGCCACGCATGACGTCGCGCTCGGGTGACGATTGATATTCGGTCCCGATAAGTGCGGTAAGGAGTCGATTGGGCTGCCGTTCAAGACGTTTTGACCAACGTTCGAGACGCTGGGTTCGGTCCATTCCAGGAGGTGTTGGGTCTCTGTGTACCTTTGCCACCGTATGCAGTTGGTGCAGTGTTTGGTGCCTCATGGCAACCTCCTAATAGTAGGTGGGTTGGCCCCAAACTCCCTGTACCAAGATCATACCGCGGATGCGCCGATACGTCACTCTCATTCCATATCCAGCTTGGCTTCTGTCTCCGGACGCATCGAAGGATGGACCGGCCCTGCCTTTGCGTCAATTTTCGGCCTGATTGGGGTAGGTCATCGGCACTTTTGCCACGCCAACCTAACGCCGTTCAGTTTTGCTGGATCGATATACCCTTGTCGTCGATCTTGAGTTCCACGCCCTCCGGCCTGGTTTGCTGGCGATAGACATAGATGCCGAGCGCGATGACCACGACGGCGAGCGCACCGATAACGAGATAGAGCATGTTCTGTTGTTTCATGGCGCGCTTGATGTCCTTTGATGGATCAGGCCTGCTTAACCAGCTTGATCAGCACGAGCAGGATGACCGCGCCGATCGTGGCGTGGATAATGGAGGCGAATATGCCACCGCCTATGGCGAACCCCATCCGTGGGAAGAGCCAGCCGGCGATGAAGGCACCGACGATGCCGACGGCGATGTTGCCGACCAGGCCGAGGCCGAAACCCTTGACGATAAGGCCGGCGAGCCAGCCGGCGATGGCACCGATGATGATGAAGACAAGCAGGCTCTCAGTACCCATTGCAGATCCCTCCAGAGCGAATTGTCGCGGAGCGGAAAGCTCCGAATCGACCTCCGCAACAGGTCCAATCTATTGGAAAGGCGCCGGCCCCGCCAGCGGCGTCATTCGTCGTCGGCATCCTCGGATGCCGGCCGCCAGCTGATCGGTTCGACCTTCCTTTGCGTATGACCGTCCGTATAGGCCCACCAGCCGGTGTCGTTCTCGTCCCAGTCGCCGCCGGCCGCTTTCAGCCGGTCGAGCGACCGGTACTGCGCGATGGATTCGTTCATCACGCCGTCGCTGTCCTTCCAGTAGACGGTGACCTTGGAGCCGTCCTTGGGCGCTGTTTCGATTGGTTTTCTGGCAGCCATTTCATCCCTCCGTGGACCGACAGAACGTCGCGGCGAACACCTGGTTCCGCCTTAGCTGTGGGCGAAGATGTCTGCCTCATCCCAGCCCATCAGGTCGAGTTTCGCACGCGTCGGCAGGAAGCGGAAGCAGGCCTCGGCCTCCTTGGTTCGGTTGTCGCGCGCCAGCCGCGCTGTCAGCACATCGCGCAGCTGGTGCAGATAGAGCACGTCGGAGGCGGCGTATTCGAGTTGTTCGGGCGACAGCGTTTCCGCCGCCCAGTCCGACGATTGCTGCGCCTTCGACAGACTGACGCCGAGAAGCTCAAAGCAGATGTCCTTCAGCCCGTGCCGGTCGGTATAGGTTCGGGTAAGCCGCGAGGCGATCTTGGTGCAAAACACCGGCTCCGGCATGACGCCAAAGGCGTTGTAGAGCACGGCGAGATCGAAACGACCGAAATGGAACAGCTTGGTTATGCTGCGGTTCTTGAGCAGGCTGACGAGGTTCGGCGCCTTCTTCTGGCCGGGCGCGATCTGGATGATGTCGGCGGAACCGTCGCCAGGCGATATCTGCACCACGCAAAGCCGGTCGCGATGCGGATTGAGCCCCAGCGTCTCCGTGTCGATGGCGACCGCCCCGACGTCGTAGTGCAAGAGCCCCGGCAGATCGTTCTTATGGAAGCGGATATCGCTCATCGTCTTCTCCGGTCGCGACGGGACGCACGTCGCTCTAATGCATGTCGCGCAAAAGTGTGCAGCGGTTTTGCGATAACGACATGCATAAAACAACAACCTAAAGCGCGTCGCATCAGGCAGATCAAACGCGACGCGCTTTAGCCCGTCCTTGCCGCGATCCGATGAAAAATCAACAGAAAGTTGACATCTTGACCCTGTCAGCGTGTCAGCGCGTCGAGAATGCGCGCCCAGGAGCGTTGGCCCTTGTGGAAGGAACTCATCTCATATTTCTCGTTCGGCGAATGGATGCGGTCATCGTCGAGCCCGAAACCGACCAGCAAGGATTCGATGCCGAGATAGGTCTGGAAATCGCCGACCACCGGGATCGAGCCGCCGCTTCCCGTCGTCACCGCCGGTTTCGGCCATTCGTCGGACAGCGCGTCCTTGGCCTTGGCGAGAAACGGCGAGTCGTAGGAAAGCTGGATCGCCGGCGAGCCGCCATGCGGATGGAAATCGACTGAGCAGTCGGCCGGGATGCGCTCCCTGACGAAGGCCTGGAAAGCGGCGCGAATCTTCTGGGGATTCTGCTTGTGGACGAGGCGGAAAGACACTTTTGCCGAGGCTTCCGCCGCGATCACCGTCTTGAACCCCTTGCCGGTATAGCCGCCGATAATGCCGTTGAACTCGGCCGTCGGCCGCGCCCAGGTGAGTTCGAGCACCGAGCGGCCCTTTTCGCCGGAAGGGATCAACAGCCCGACAGGCTCAAGGAATGTCTCGGCGGTCTCGCCGAGCGTCTCCCATGACTTCAGGATCTGCGAAGGCGTCTCCTCGACACCGTCATAGAATCCCGGAATGGTGACATGGCCGTTCTTGTCGTGGATGTCGGCCAGGATTCTGGCCAGGATGCGGATTGGATTGGCGGCAGCACCGCCATAGAGACCAGAATGCAGGTCGCGGTCGGCGGCCTTCACCGTGATCTCTTCGCCGACCAGCCCGCGCAGCGCGACGCAGATGGACGGCGTATCGCGGTCCCACATGCCGGTGTCGCAGACAAGGGCGAAGTCGGCCTTGAGTTCGGCCGCATTTGCCTCGAGGAACGGCTTCAGCGATGGCGAGCCGGACTCCTCCTCGCCTTCAAACAGGATTGTGATGCGGCACGGCAGCCCGCCATGCACTTGCTTCCAGGCGCGGCAAGCCTCAACGAAGGTCATCAGCTGCCCCTTGTCGTCGGCCGAACCACGTCCCGTGATCACCTGATGGCCGGCCTCGATCTGCTTCACCGAAGGTGTGAACGGATCGCTTTCCCAAAGCTCGATCGGGTCGACCGGCTGCACGTCGTAATGGCCATAGAACAGGACATGCGGCGCGCCCGCCGGCCCGTCATGGTGCGCCACCACCATCGGATGGCCAGGCGTGTCACGCACGCCGGCGTCGAAGCCGATCAGCTTGAGTTCCGCCACCAGCCATTCCGCCGCCTTGCGGCAGTCTGCGGCATAGGTCGGGTCGGTCGAGATCGACTTGATCCTGAGCAGGCCGAACAGGCGCTCCAGGCTCTCGTCGAGGTTGTTGTCGAGGCGGTCGAGGACGGGAGAAACTCTGGACATTCTTATCAGGCCTTTCGATTCTGAGCGGCAACCCTAAAGCTGCGAGGCAGAAACGAAAAGCCGGCGGTCGTTGGACCACGGGTTTCGAAGCAAAAAAATGCCGCCGTGGTGGAGGGGGAACCACGGCGGCCTTTACTCGAAACGATGCGGCAGCCCGGAGAGGGGGGATAGGCTGCCGCAAGTGTCCGGGATAGGCGGGGGACGGGCCTTGCTCCGAACGTCGGCGAAAAATGCCGATGGCGTTTATCTGTGTCTCCGAACGTGGCGATTCAAGGGCACGAAGATTACACTTTCGTAACATACCCGTGATCGGATCGACTTGTCAGGCTGTTGCCGGAACCGGTGGTTGAGGCCGCCTTTGGCATGGACCACGACGCTGCGCCGCGCTATCCCTTCGTCCCATGAAAAAAGGCGATCATCTCTTCCTTGTCGACGGCTCCGGCTACATCTTCCGTGCCTATCACGCGCTACCGCCGCTGACCCGCAAATCCGACGGGCTGCCGACCAGTGCCGTGCTCGGCTTCTGCAACATGGTGTGGAAGCTGACGCAGGACGCCCGCAACACCGATGTCGGCATCGTGCCGACGCATTTCGCCGTCATCTTCGACTATTCGTCGAAAACCTTCCGCAACGACCTCTACCCCGAATACAAGGCCAACCGCTCGGCACCGCCGGAAGATCTGATCCCGCAGTTCGGCCTGATCCGCCAGGCGACCAGGGCCTTCAACCTGCCCTGCCTCGAGACAGAAGGCTATGAGGCCGACGACCTGATCGCCACCTATTGCCGGCTTGCCTGCGAAGCCGGCGGCGACACCACCATCATTTCCTCCGACAAGGATTTGATGCAACTGGTCGGCCCTTCGGTCGCCATGTACGACCCGATGAAGGACCGCCAGATCGGCGTTCCCGAGGTGATCGAGAAATGGGGCGTGCCGCCGGAAAAGATGATCGACCTGCAGGCGCTGACCGGCGATTCGGTCGACAATGTGCCGGGCGTGCCCGGCATCGGGCCGAAGACGGCGGCGCAATTGCTGGAACAGTTCGGCGATCTCGATACGCTGCTCGCCCGTGCCGCCGAGATCAAGCAGGACAAACGGCGCGAATCGATCATTGCCAACGCCGACAAGGCGCGCATTTCGCGTGAACTGGTGACGCTGAAGAACGACGTGCCGGGGATCGGCGGGCTCGACGATTTCGTGTTGCACCCGCCCGACGGACCGAGGCTGATCGGCTTTCTCAAGACGATGGAATTCTCCTCGCTGACCCGCCGCGTGGCGGAAGCGACCGGAACGGAAGCGGCTGATGTCAAGGCCGTTCCCGTCATTATCGAGCGCGCCGACACCGCGCATGGTCCCGATGTCGGGTTTGGAGTGCCGGCAGCCGAAAGCGCGGCAGGCGCAGTGACAGACGAGGCCGGGGAAGCGGTGCCGGCCACCATCAAGGTGGAACCCAAGGAAGGCGACACCCCTTCGCTTCTCTCGGCGCTTCGCTTCGAGGACGCCACCGCCAGCAAGATCGACACCAGCGCCTACGTCTCCATCCGCGACACTAAAGTGCTGAAGGCATGGGTGGCCGAGGCGATGGAGACCGGCATCGTCGCCTTCGACGCCGAGACCACGTCAGCCGATCCGATGCAGGCCGAACTGATCGGCCTGTCCATAGCCACGGCGCCCGGTCGCGCCGCCTATGTGCCGTTCGCCCACAAAAGCGGCAACGGCGACCTGCTCGGCGGCGGAGTGGTCGAAAACCAGATCCCGATCCGTGAGGCGCTTGGCATCCTGAAGCCGTTGCTGGAGGACAAGTCGGTTCTCAAGATCGTGCAGGACCTGAAATACGACCTCGTCGTCATGAGCCGCCACGGCATCGATGTCGCCCCCTTCGACGACACCATGCTGATTTCTTACGTACTCGACGCCGGCACGTCCGGCGGCCACAGCATGGCGGCTCTGTCCGAAAAGTGGCTCGGCCACTCGACCATTGCCCTCAAGGATCTGGCCGGCTCTGGAAGAAGCTTCGTCGGTTTCGACCAGGTCGACATTGACAAGGCAACGGCCTATGCCGCGGAGCACGCCGATGTGACGCTCAGCCTCTGGCGGGTGCTGAAGCCACGGCTTGCCGCCAAGGGCCTGGTCTCGGTCTACGAGCGGCTGGAACGGCCGCTGGTGCCGGTGCTGGCGAGGATGGAGCAGCGCGGCATCTCCGTCGATCGGCAGATCTTGTCGCGGCTCTCCGGTGAGCTGGCGCAGGGCGCCGCGCGGCTGGAGGATGAAATCTACCAGCTCGTCGGCGAGCGCATCAATATCGGCTCGCCAAAGCAGCTCGGCGACATCTTGTTCGGCAGGATGGGCCTGCCCGGCGGCTCCAAAACCAAGACCGGCCAGTGGTCGACCTCGGCGCAGCTGCTGGAAGACCTCGCCGCCGAAGGCCACGAGCTGCCGCGCAAAATCGTCGACTGGCGCCAACTGACCAAATTGAAATCGACCTATACCGATGCGCTGCCCGGTTTCGTCCATCCCTCTACGAAGCGCGTCCACACCTCATACGCCCTTGCCGCGACGACGACGGGACGGCTGTCGTCCTCCGATCCCAATTTGCAGAACATTCCGGTCCGCACCGTCGAGGGGCGGAAGATCAGGACGGCCTTCATCGCCGACAAGGGCAACAAGCTGGTTTCCGCCGACTACAGCCAGATCGAGCTGCGCGTGCTCGCCCATGTCGCCGAGATCCCGCAGCTCAAACAGGCCTTTGCCGACGGCGCCGATATCCACACCATTACCGCGTCGGAGATGTTCAACGTGCCGGTCGAGGGCATGCCCTCGGAGATACGCCGCCGCGCCAAGGCGATCAATTTTGGCATCATCTACGGCATTTCCGCCTTTGGCCTTGCCAACCAGCTATCGATCCCGCGCGAAGAGGCCGGCGCCTATATCAAGAAATATTTCGAACGCTTCCCGGGCATTCGCGACTACATCGACGCGACCAAGGCCTATGCCCGCGAACACGGCTATGTCGAAACGATCTTCGGCCGCCGCATCCACTATCCGGAGATACGCTCTTCCAATCCTTCGGTCCGCGCCTTCAACGAGCGCGCCTCGATCAACGCACGCCTGCAGGGCACCGCCGCCGACATCATCCGTCGCGCCATGATCCGCATGGACGATGCGCTGGAAAGGGCGAAGCTTTCCGCCCGCATGCTGCTGCAAGTGCATGACGAGCTGGTCTTCGAGACGGTGGAAGCGGAGGTCGAGGCGACGATCCCCGTCGTGCGCCACGTGATGGAGAACGCTGCGATGCCGGCGGTGTCGATGTCGGTGCCGCTACATGTCGACGCCCGCGCCGCCAACAATTGGGAAGAGGCGCATTGATGCGCCAAGCCAAGGTGTGTTGAGATTCAGGTCAGGCCGAGTCGAAAATGGTGGCTTCCGAGAACCGGAGCGGAGCGTACTTTTGGGTACGTGAGCACCGGAAGCGCAGGAAGCCGCCGTTTGCAGGCCGGCATCACCTGAATATCGATACACCTTAAGCCGCCTCGGCCAGGCATTTCGCACAGGTACCGCGGAACTCGATCACCGCCTTCTTGGCGGCAAAACCGGTCGAGCGCACCCATTCGTCGAGCCGGTGTCCGACATCATGGTCGGAAAATTCGGTCACCTGTCCGCATGTGTCGCAGATGGCAAAGGCGGTCATCGAATGGCTGTGGTCGTGCGGCTCGGCACAGGCGACAAAGGAATTGAGGCTTTCGAGCCTGTGCACGAAACCGGACTTCACCAGCGTATCGAGCGCGCGATAGACCTGCAGCGGTGCGCGAAAACCCCGATCGCGAAGCTGGTCGAGCAATGTATAGGCGCTGAGCGGCCCGCTGGCGGCCTCGAGTTTCTCGAGCACGCACAACTGGTTTTTCGTCAGCACATCCCTCGCCGCCATGGTCCTGTTTCCAACCTGTTTTGCGCCGCTCGCGCGTCATATCCGCATGCAAGCGGCTTCAATTCTATCCAGATAGCGACGGACGGGCATTTTTGCTACTGTTTCTGTGCCGGCACGGCCCAGAAGCCGGCCAAACCGAGCAGGCCCAAACTTCGAGCAGGTATTATTGGCGGGCCCCGTAAATGAAAACGACGGGAGTAGTTCCCGCCGCACCTGTTCGGCTATGCGTTGCCCATCACTTCCGCGGGGGACCCTTGCGCTCGGCGGAGGCGGCCCACAGATTGATGTCGGCTTCGCGCGCGTAGGTATCGATCTCGGCGAGCTCGGCATCGCTGAAGTCGAGCACCTTCAGCGCGCCGACGCAATCCTCGACCTGTTCCGGCCGGCTGGCGCCGATCAGCGCCGAGGTCACCCTGCCCTTGCGCAGCACCCAGGCTAGCGCCATCTGCGCCAGCGTCTGCCCGCGTCGGCCGGCAATCGCGTTCAGCGCCTTGATGTTGGCGATGGTCTTGTCGTTGATGAAGGCCGGCCTCAGCGACTTGCCTTGGCTGGCGCGGCTGCCCTCAGGGATGCCGCCGAGATATTTGTCGGTCAGCATGCCTTGCGCCAGCGGCGTGAACACGATTGAGCCGACGCCGAGCCCCTCCAGCGTGTCGAGCAAACCGTCGTCTTCGACCCAGCGGTTGAGCATCGAATAGCTCGGCTGATGGATGACGCAAGGCGTGCCGAGCTGCTTCAATATGTCGGCGACCTCGCGCGTGCGCTGCGAATTGTAGGAGGAGATGCCGGCATAAAGCGCCTTGCCCGAGCGCACCGCGTGATCGAGCGCACCCATCGTTTCTTCCAGCGGAGTATCAGGATCGAAGCGGTGCGAATAGAAGATGTCGACATAGTCGAGCCCCATCCGCTTCAGGCTCTGGTCGAGGCTGGCCAGCACATATTTGCGCCCGCCCCATTCGCCATAGGGTCCGGCCCACATCTCATAACCGGCCTTGGTCGAGATGATCAGCTCGTCACGATAGGAGGAGAAATCCGTCCGCAGGATTTCGCCAAAAGCCGTCTCCGCCGAACCGGGCGGCGGGCCGTAATTGTTGGCGAGGTCGAAATGCGTGATGCCGAGATCGAAGGCCTTGCGCGCGATCGCCTGCTTGGTTCGGTGCGGTGTGTCGTCACCGAAATTGTGCCAGAGCCCGAGCGAGATCGCCGGCAATTTCAGGCCGGATCGCCCGCAGCGATTGTAGACCATTTTCTCGTAGCGGTTTTCAGCGGGCACATAGGGCATGCGAGATCCTCAAATCAAAAGCGAGCCCGGCAGTTGCCACCGCGAAAACAGGGTGAGTCGGCTCTGCCCTCACCCTTAGCTTCTCCCGGTTTCTATGGGGAGAGGGTTCGACGTGTCGCAATCACTGAAGCCCGCACCTATTTCTTCTTCGCCAAAGGTTTCTTCTTCGCCAACAGCCCTTCCGCGTCCTTGACGCCCAGTGCCGCAGGCCGTTCGCAGGTGGTCTGCATGGCAACGAACTTTCCGCTCGCGCCCGACCGCAGCATGCCGGTCATCACATCGACGGCATGCAGCGCCAGTTCCATCGAGCAGCGATGCGGCCGGCCTTCCGCGATCGCCAGCGCCATGTCGGCGAGACCGGCGGTGCGGTAGTTGGCCATCATGCCGTGCGAATGCATCTGGTTGGCCACGCCGAACGGATGCTTCCATTTCGGCAGCTTCTTGACCGGCTTGGCGGCATTGGTGAAGCGAACGTCGCCGCCGAAGAAATTCGGATCCGGCAAAAACACCGTGCCCAATTCGCCGTAGAGTTCCATCGGCGCATGGCCATGGCTCCACACGTCCCAGCTGGTATTGAGCGTCACCACGGCGCCATTTTCGAACTCCATCACGCCGTGGATCGTCGTCGGCGTGGCGACCAGGATTTTTTCGCCGGCGCGAGGCTTGGACGAGATCGTGCGTTCTGTCGAGGGGATCGAAGCGAACGCCGCCACCTGCTTCACCGGTCCGATCAGCTGGATCAGGTTGGTTATGTAATAGGGTCCGATATCGAGCACCGGACCGGCGCCAGGCTGGAAGAAGAAGTCCGGATTGGGGTGCCAGTGCTCCATCCCATGGCTCATCACGTGGCATGTGCCGCTGGTGATCTTGCCGAGCTTGCCAGTGTCGATCAGGTTGCGGACAAGCTGGTGCGCGCCACCGAGGAAAGTGTCGGGCGCCGAGCCGATGCGCAGTCCGTCTCTTTCCGCCAGCTTCTTCAGGTCGAGCCCTTCCTTGACCGACAGCACGAACGGCTTTTCCGAATAGACATGCTTGCCGGCATCGAGGATCTGCTTCGACACCTCGTAGTGCACCGCCGGAACCGTGAGGTTGACGATGATGTCGATATCGTCAGCCTTGAGCAGCCCTTCGACTGTCTCGGCGCGCAGCTTGAACTCCTTCGCCCGCGCCTTGGCTGCATCCATGTTGATATCCGCGCAGGCGCGCATCTCGATGCCGCGAAACAGCGGCGCCAGTGAAAAATACGCCTTCGAGATGTTGCCGCAGCCGATGACGCCGACCCCAAGTTTTTTTGCCATGCTGGTTTGCTCCTAATAGGTCTTGGCGGCTGCGATCGAGCGGCGGGCGAAGCGCTCGATGTCGTTGGGGTTGTCCTGTTCCATGACGTAGTGCTTCGCGGCGCTCTTGGCGCGCAGCGCCTTGATCAGACCGGCCCAGTCGATCGTGCCGTGGCCGACATCCGACCAGCCGTCCTCGTCGCGACCCTCGCCGGGCTTGGCAATGTCCTTGACATGGACGGCGGTAATGCGTTTGCCATACTTCTCGATCCAGGGCAGCGGATCGTCACCGCCGCGCACCACCCAGGCCACGTCCATCTCCCAGCCGATGTCGGGTGCCACCGCCAGGATATGGTCCTGCGGCACCGAGCCGTCGGCAAGCGTCTTGAACTCGAAATCATGGTTGTGCCAGGCAAAGCCGTAGCCGGCTTTCTCAGCCGTCTCGCCGACCTTGGCCAGGCGTGCGCCGAAGTCGCGCCAGCCGGCCGTGTCGGTCGGCCTGCTCTCGGCGACCAGATAGGGGCAGATGAGCAGCGTGATGCCGAGCGCGTCGGCGATTTTGCGCACGCCGTCGAAATCGTTCTCGAGCGCATCGATCGAGAAATGGCCGGTCGGCATGGCGAGCCCGTTCTTGTCGAGTTCGGCACGAAACGCCTTGGGATCGTCATAGACGCCGCCGAACCCTTCGACTTGCGCGTAGCCGAGCTCGCCCAGCATCTTGAGCACCCCTTCCCACGGTTGGAAATTGCGGGCGCTGTAAAGTTGGAATGACCAGTTCATCGTCTCTGTCCGTTGTCTGGGGATGGATGGGCTTGAGGTAAAATTCTTGGGAATGAGGTTTTGGGGAGTTACAGGCGGTTGCCGGTTGCGGCGTTGAACAGCGAAGCGCGGATCGGGTCAAAACCGATGCTCACGGTGTCGGCGTTGTTTGGCGTGCGCTCGGATGTCACTCGCACCGTGAAATTCTGATTTCCGAGCTTCAGCCAGACCAGCGTGTCGGAACCCATGGGCTCGACGACCACGACATTGGCCGTAGCTGTGAACGGCCATCCAGCGCCGCTGTTGAACGCGACATGCTCGGGCCGGATACCGAACACGGCCGCTCCCGGCACGGGCTCCTTTTCGAATGCGTAGGTGGCGAGCGGGATCCGCACATCCGCGACGACGAAGTGCCAGTTGCCATCGTCCTTCTCCAGCCTGCCGTCGAGGAAATTCATCGCCGGCGAGCCGAGGAATCCGGCGACGAAACGGTTGACCGGGCGATTGTAGATCTTCTGCGGTGCGTCGAGCTGCTGGATGACGCCGCCCTTCATCACCGCGATGCGGTCGGCCAGCGTCATCGCCTCGATCTGGTCGTGGGTGACATAGATCATGGTGTTCTGCAGCTTGCTGTGCAGCAGTTTGATTTCGACACGCAGCTCGGCGCGCAGCTTGGCGTCGAGATTGGAGAGCGGTTCATCGAACAGGAACACGTCGACGTCGCGCACCAGCGCCCGCCCGATCGCGACACGCTGGCGCTGGCCGCCCGAAAGCGCCGACGGCTTGCGCTGCAGCAGTGGCTCGATCTGGAGGATTTCTGCAGCCCGTGCAATGCGCTTGGCGATCTCGTCCCTGGGGATGCCGGCGACGCGCAGCCCGAAGGACAGGTTCTTCTCCACCGTCATCTGCGGATAGAGCGCATAGGACTGGAACACCATGCCGATGCCACGGTCCTTGGGTTCCTCCCAGGTGACGTTCTTGCCCTTGATGAAGATGCGGCCGTCCGAAACGTCGAGCAGGCCGGCGATGCAGTTGAGCAAGGTCGACTTGCCGCAGCCGGACGGCCCGAGCAGCACGATGAACTCACCCTCGGCGACATCGATGTTGAGCGTTTCCAGCACCGAAATTGCGCCGAAATTCAGCGACAGGTCCTGGATTGAGACGCTGGGATTTTCGAGTCTAGTCATCATCATCCTTTCACCGCGCCGGCGGCGATGCCACGCACGAAAAGCTTGCCGGAAACGAAGTAGACGACGAGCGGTACCAGGCCGGTCAGGATGGTGGCGGCCATGTTAACGTTGTATTCCTTCACGCCTTGCACCGAGTTGACGATGTTGTTGAGCTGCACCGTCATCGGATAGGTGTCGGGGCGCGTGTAGACGACGCCGAACAGGAAGTCGTTCCAGATGCCGGTCACCTGCAGGATGATGGCGACGACGAAGATCGGCAGCGACATCGGCAGCATGATGCGGAAATAGATGCCCCAGAAGCCGGCGCCGTCGACGCGCGCCGCCCGGAATAGTTCCTCCGGCATCGAAGTGAAATAGTTGCGGAACAACAGTGTCAGGATGGGCATGCCGAAGATGGAATGGACGATCACCAGGCCGCTTAGGCTGCCGTAGAGGCCGATTTCGCGCAGGATGATGACGATCGGATAGATCATCACCTGATAGGGAATGAAGGCGCCGACAATCAGGATCACGAAGAAGGTGTCGGCCCCCTTGAAGCGCCAGTTGGCAAGCGCATAGCCGTTCACGGAAGCGATCGCGATTGACAGGATGACCGAAGGAATGGTGATGCGCACCGAATTCCAGAAACCGCGCGAGAGCCCGTCGCAGTTGAGGCCGGTGCAGGCGCTGGACCAGGCCTTTACCCAAGGCTCGAAGGTGATCTCGAGCGGCGGCGAGAAGATATTGCCGAGGCGTATCTCCGGCATGCCCTTGAGCGACGTCACCACCATCACATAGAGCGGCAGCAGATAATACAGCGCCACCACGATGAGCGTGCCGTAGAGGAAGATGTTGCGACGCGAGAACACATGCCGCGGCTTGGGCCCTCGCGGCCCGGATGCCTCAAGCCCGATAGAGCCCGTACCGGCAGGCAGGGAAACGGCAAGGTCAGCCACGCTTCTTGCCTCCGAATTCGAGATAGGCCCAGGGAACAATGACGACCACCACCGACAGCAGCATCATCGTCGAGGCAGCAAAACCCTGGCCGAGGTTCTGGGCGAAAAACATGTAGTCATAGACATATTTGGCCGGCACTTCGGAGGCGATGCCGGGACCGCCGCTGGTCTGGGCGACAACCAGGTCATAGACCTTGACGATGCCGGCGGCGATGATGACCAGCGCGGTGATGAAGACCGGCCGCATCATCGGGATGATGATGAACAGATAGGTCTTTAGGGTGGGTATCCCATCCACCCGCGCGGCCTTCCAGATATCCTCATCGATGCCGCGCAGGCCCGCCAGCATCAGGCACATGATGAGCCCGGTGCCTTGCCAAAGCGCGGCGATCAGGATGCCGTAGATGACGATGTCGGAATTGTAGAGCGGATCGAAGCTGAAGCTTTCCCAGCCGAGGCCGCGCACCACCCCCTGGATTCCGAACTCCGGGTTGAGCAGCCACTGCCAGACAAGACCGGTGACGATGAAGGAGAGCGCGAAGGGGTAGAGGAAGATGGTGCGGAAAGTGTCCTCGAAGCGGATCTTCTGGTCGAGCAGCGCCGCCAATATGAAGCCGATGACCAGAGAGAACACCAGCGACAGCACGCCGTAGACCAGCAGATTCTCGATCGAGACCAGCCAACGCGGCGTCGACCACAGTCGATAATATTGGTCGAGCCCGACGAAATTCAGCCGCGGCAGCAGTTTTGAATTGGTGAAGGAATAAAGCACCGTCCAGGCGCTGCCGCCGACGAAGATCACCAGTGCGGTGAGGACCATCGGAATAGAGGCGACCTTGGCGTTAAGGTTGCGGAAGAGTTGGTTGGGACGTTCGCTCTTGCTCATCTGCACAGCCGGGCTGGATCGGGTAAGGCCGAAGGCTCAGGGCCAAGGGTCAAGACTTGACCCGGAGCTCCCGGCCCCGCGGCGGGCCGGGAGCGAGCGGTTCGTCGATCGTCAGTCCGCTGAGGCGACGATGTCGGCGAAGCGCTTTTGCGCCTCTTCCACGGTCATGTCCGGCTTGGCGAAGAACTCGGAGAAAAGGTCCTCCTTCTGCTTTTGGGTGTCCTGCGACAGCAGCTGGTCCGTCCAGGGCATGACGCTGCCCTTGGCCAGGATGTCGAGCCCTTTCTTCATGCAGTCGTTCGCCGCCTTGAGGTCGATATCGCCGCGCACCGGGAGCGAGCCCTTCTTGAGGTTGAAGGCGACCTGCGTCTTGGGATCGAGCAGCGTTTCGGCCAGTGCTTCCTGCGCCTTGGACTTTTCAGCGTCCTGCAGCAGCGGGAAGTAGAAGGCATCGCCGCCGGTGGCGATGACCTCGTTCAGGCCAAGGCCGGGAAGGCACGTATAGTCCTTGCCGGCGGTCTGCCCGGCAACCTGGAACTCGCCCTGCGCCCAATCGCCCATGATCTGGCCGCCGGCCTTGCCGGAGATGACGAGATTGGTGGCCTGGTTCCAGTCCTGCACATTGGTGTTCTTCGCCATCTTGCGGGCATCGTCCGCGGCCTTGAACACCTTGGCGACTTCAGGCCCGGCGGCGAATTCCGCATCCTTGTCGCGATAGACCTTCAAGAAAGCGTCCGTGCCGCCGACCGCCGTAAGCAGCACGTCGAAGGCGCCGGAGGATTGCCAGGGCTGCCCGCCGACCGCCAGCGGTATAATGCCTGCCTTCTCCAGCGCCGGGGCGGCCGCGACATATTCATTCCAATTCTTCGGCACCGGCACACCGGCCTTTTCGAAGGCCGCGTTCGACAGCCACAGCCACTGCCAGGAGTGGATGTTGACCGGCACGCAATAGATCTTGCCGTCGAGGGTACAGCCGTCGAGCAGGCTCTTCGGCTGCACGATTTCCGCCCACTTGTCCCTGGTGGCCAGCTCGGTCAAATCGCGCATCAGACCGGCCTGCACCAATTCTTCCGCTTGCCTTCCGTGGTTGAACTGGGTGGCGCCCATGGGGTCGCCGCCAGTGATGCGGCTGATCATGATCGGCCGCGCCGTGCCGCCGGAGCCGGCGATGGCGCCGTCGACCCAATGATTGCCTGTCGCGTCGAACGCCTTGGCGAATTCGGCGACAGCCGCCGCCTCGCCGCCCGAAGTCCACCAATGGGTCACTTCCAGATCCGTCGCTGCCGCCGGGGCGGCGAGCGCGGTTGTCACCGCCAACGCAGCGGTCATCAATTGATATCGCATTTCGGCTCCTCCCAGAATCTGAAACGTTACAGATTTTCGATACGGCAATTGCTGGAAGCGCGCAACCCCGAAGTGGAGCAGTTGGGCATTTTTTCGAGCCGCGAACAAACTCGCCGCGCAAGGTCCGTCCACTGCACCGCCGCAAGACAGGCTGCATCGCAAGAAGGATGCCGCAACGCGTGGAATTCGGCAAAACCTTGTTCCACGGGCAAGTCCTTCCCGACGCCCAACGACTTTGCGTGGAACGGGAGCGCCGCTCGTCCAGGCTAGCCTTTACTGGCCGCTGCGCGATGGCAAGTGACAATTTGTAACGTTTCAGTATATAGAGTGCTCATCAGGCGGAGTCGCAGGCGAGCCGCGATCCGACGATTGCCGGTCTGCACGGCAACTGCTATGCGCCTGACGGGCGGGATGAATGGACAGACATCAGACGGAAAAAGACGACGAGGCGTCAGGACAGGGCCGGCCGACGCTGAAGACGCTTGCGTTCATGACCGGGCTGGGCGTCACCACAGTGTCGCGGGCGCTGAAGGACGCGCCCGAGATCGGCGCCGAGACCAGGCGGCGCGTCCAGCTCGTCGCCAGGCAGATCGGTTACCGCCCCAACCGTGCCGGTGTGCGCCTGCGGACCGGCAAGACCAACGTCATCAGCCTCGTGCTCAACACCGAGCGCGAGATCATGAGCTTTGTCTCTGATATCATTTACGGCGTCTCGGAAGTCATCGCCGACACACCCTACCACCTGATCGTCACGCCCTATTCACGCTCTCAGGATCCCCTGGATCCGATACGTTATCTGGTGGAGACCGGCTCCGCCGACGGCGTCATCATTTCGCGGACTCAGCCGAATGACCCCAGGGCCCGTTACCTGCTGGAGCGCGGCATCCCCTTTGCCACGCACGGCCGCACCGATATGGGGCTGATCCATCCCTATCATGATTTCGACAATTACGCGTTCGCGACCGAGGCTGTGCGCCATCTGACCGGCATCGGCCGCCGCAGGCTGGCTCTGCTGGCGCCCCCAGTCGAGCTGACCTACCACAGTCATACGCTGAACGGCTTCACCGATGCGCTGAGCGAGGTTGGCGCCAACGAGATCCCGTTCAACACCGTTTCGGTCGACCATTCGATCGAGCAGATCAGGATGAGGACCGCGCAGCTGATGCGCCGCGACGTCAGGCCGGACGGTTTCGTCAGCAGTGCCGCTGCCGCGACACTCGCCATCGTCGCCGGCATCGAGGACGCCGGGCTCAAGCTCGGCCGGGACGTCGACGTGGTGTCCAAGCAGTCGTCCGACCTGCTGCACCTGTTCCGCAGGGAATTGCTGGTGGTCAACGAGAACTTCCGGCTGGCCGGCGCAGAGCTCGCCCGCTCCGTGCTGGGCTGGATCGGCGGCGCTGCACCTGGCTCCCTGCAGAGCCTGAGCGTGCCGACCGAGGTTCTGGCCTACCGCCGTCCCGACTAGAGCGGGATACGTTGAACTGGGCATCCCGCTCCATCTATTTGTCTTAGCCGCATTTCTGCGACGCCAAGTGTTCCACTTGGCTGGAAAATGCGCGCTGCTGACTGGCAGCAGCCTTGGGGCTGGTGGCGGTCTGTCCGCTCTTGGTTACCGCTTCTCGAATGCAGACATCGGCGTGCGGGCCGACAGGCGGCGCATCGCCCCAAGCATGCCGGGTCGCAGCAGCCCCCGGTAGTACTTTAAGGGCGCGGGCATGCTCGCCCGCAGGTGCTCGTGTAGCTCCGCCTGGAGAGCTGGATCGAGCGAGAGGCTCGGCGACCACTGACGCCAGAGGCGGTCGATGAGGGCGAGATCGCGGGCGGTGACCATCCAGCCGCTACCCGGCAGTTGAAAGAGCCCCATGTACCAGCTCGGGCGTAGCTGAGCGAGGCGCGGCCGGCTCAGGAACGTGAGTGAGTGGGGAAAGAGAGCGTGACCGCGCGTTCGATCCGCTCCGGCGCGGTGACGCAGGCATCGAATGTGATCGCGCCGCCCCAGTCGTGGCCAACCAACTCCACGGCTCGCCCGGGAGACCAGCGGTCGATCAGCGCGAGCACGTCGCTGGTGAGGGCTGCGAAATCGAACGGCCCCGCGGTCGGGGACGGCGCGTAACCGCGAAGCCAGGGTGCGACGACGTGACGTCCGCGGCGGCCGAGCTCGGCAAGGAAGGGCATCGCGGTCGGCGGATGGTCCGGGAAGCCGTGCAAGACGAGCGTCGGTTGACCATCGGGATCACCACCCTGCAGCGCGTGAAAGGTGCCGTGTGGCAGGTCGAAGGTGACGTGTTCGAACTTCATGTGTGTCAGGCTTTTCCAAGAGCGGTCGGACGAGAGATGCTGATGCTGGCTTCGGCGTCTCTGGTTTTGGACATGTGCGTCTCCTCAGGCGCCGGGTGTAATGCGGGGTCAGCCGGCCAGTCGGTTTTCCGTGACACCGGCCCGCAACCTTCAGAATATGATAGCTCGCAGCAAGGAAGCCGGTGCTGGTTTATCAGAAGGCCCCGCAGGCGGCAGCGGCGGAATAGTCAGAGCCAGCGGCGAACCTCGGCCTTGTAGCGGCGGTAGTCGTCGCCGAACTTCGCTTCGAGATAGCGCTCCTCGCGGGCAATCACCTGCGTCTGGATCGCGATCAGCACCAACGGGAGCAAGGCGAAGGCGATCGGCCCGTCGAAGCCGATCGCAAGGCCGGCATAGATAAGCGCTATGCCGAGATACATGGGATTGCGGGTCCACCGATAAGGACCGGTCGTTGCGATGAGAGTCGTTGGCTGCGACGGCGGAACGTTGGTGCCCAGCCGCCGGAACAGCCCCGCCGCCGCAAGCATCATCGCCGCGCCGGCAACGAACAGCAGCGCGCCCGTCGCGACCAGCAACCGCCAGTCGATGCCGAAAGAGCGCAGGGTGACGAACCGCTCCGCCGCCAGCCCCAACAGCAGCGCTCCCAGATAGACGAAGGGCGGAGGGAAGCGCACACCCGCGCTGTCCGGTTCGACGGCCATGCTCATCTCCAATCTGTGCTCTCAAACCAGCATCGACTGCTGGGCGGAGATACCCGCCAGCGCGCCGTGCGATGATGCCGTGGTGACCGAGGCCATGAGGGGGTTGGCGAGGTCGCCGGCGGCGTAGATGCCGGGCATGCTGGTTTCGCGGCGCTCGTCGACCTTGAGGGCGATGCCGAGGGGCGTATCGACCGTGGCGAGGCCCAGTGATTCATGCAGGCTTGCGGACGGCTTGTTGCGCGGATGGGCGAAGAGGATGTCGACCGCGACATTGGGGCCGGTATCGAGCTTGACGGTGGCGGTATGGCCCCCGTGATGGGCGATCTCGGTGATCCGGCCATCGACGACAGGTATGTTGCGACGCGCCAGATCGGCCCGGATATCGGGCGGAATGTCGTGACCATCGGTGAAGAGCGTCAACGTGTCGGTCCAGTCGTGGAACAGCCTGACATGATTGTGCGACTGCCGGCCGGACCAGACGAGGCCCCAATGCTGGCCGGCGACTTCAAAGCCGTCGCAATAGGGGCAGGGCACGATGGATGTGCCCCAGCTTTCGGCAAAGCCCGGAACATCAGGCATCTGGTCGGCGACGCCATAGCTCAGGATCAGCCGGCGCGCCGCAAGGCTTTCGCCATCGCCAGTGAGGACGGAGAAATCGTCGATGGCGCCGGAGATGCTGTCGGCCCGGACATTGACCAGCCTGATCGTGGGATAGCGCGCCAGCTGCTGCCGCGCTTCGGCCAAGATGTCCAGCGGTGGCTTGTGATCGTGGCCGAGCAGCCCATGCGAATGGCCGGCGAAGCGGTTGCGCGGCAGGCCGGTATCGAGAACGGTGACCTTGCGGCGGGCCCGGCCGAGCTGCAGCGCGGCGGCGAGACCGGCAAAGCTGCCGCCGATGATGATGACGTCATCCATGGTGATAAGCTCCGTGTTGTGAATGGAGGGGGCTGGGCTGGGCCTGGCGCGAAATATCGTCCAGCGATACGCGCTCGAGACGGGCAGCGAGCAGGGCTTCGGAATCGGCGAGAAAGTCGCCCATCACTGTTTTGGCCGGCCGGCCAATGCCGCATTCGATATCGCCGGGCGGTCCGGGGAAACTTGATTTGGAGGACAGGGTAAAATCCACCCATTCTCTTGCACATTTCAGATACTACATGGTATCGTAATGCAAGAATTAGGATACTGTCAAGGACTAGAATTGTCGTGACCGAAAACAGCCAGGGCCGGCGCGGCCGGCCCGCCAACGAGGCGCTTGGCCAAACGATAGTCGACGCCGCGTTCGAACTCTTTGTGGAATTGGGTTTTCAAGCGACGACATTGGACAAGGTCGCCCAGCGAGCGAAGATATCCAAGCTCAGCATCTATCGGCACTTCGAGAACAAGGAGGCGCTGTTCGGCGCGGCCATGGCGGCCCGCTGCCATCAGTTTGCACCACAGGCCCTTTTTGAAGGCGTCGACGGTTCGGCCGAAGATCAGCTCATGACGGTGGGATCATCCCTGCTTCGCACGCTGTTGAGCCCGGACGTCCGCAGTGTCGAAGCCATGGTCATGGCCGACAAGACGAATCAAAAGTCGTTAAGCAAGCTCCATTACGAAGCCGGCCCCGCCCATGTCATCGCCCAAATCGAGGCCCTGTTGCGTCAGTTGCACGCGAAGGCGGTTCTGAACGTGCCCGATCCTCTCCGGTCCGCCCGCTTGTTTGCCGCGCTTATCAAAGGATCCGATCTCCTGATTATCGCACGCTTCGATGAGGCGAGAGCAGAGGACGACAACGAAATCGAATCCTATTGCCGGTCGGCTGTCGCCATGTTCATCGCCGCGCACGGTGGCAACGACCACGCGGGCGGATAGCCTAGACGAGGCCGCGAAGGAGTACTTGCTTGATATTTTGGATGCTCGCATTGACATCAACGCGACTATTATCGGTGGACAGCGGGCTGTAAGTGAATGGCATGACTGGCTTGATAGTCCACTGATTGCAGATGCAATTATGGATCGTTTGGTCCAGCGGGCCCATCAATTCTCGCTGGAGGCCAGTCAATGCCCCTGCGAAAGCGGGGCGTAAACGAGGTCGATGAGATCGCCTTTGCGATCGCACGCACGAATGGGCCGGCCTCGGAAAAACTCGAACTCACCTTGAGCCGGTCCTGCAATGTCTGGGACAACGCGGCGATGGGGAGCTTCTTCTCATCGCTCAAGACCGAACGCACCGCCCGCAAGTTCTATCGCACCAGAGACGATGCCAAGGCCGATGTGTTCGACTATATCGAGCGCTTCTACAACCCGAGGCGCCGACACTCGACACTCGGCTATCTGAGCCCCGTGGAATACGAAGAGCAAAGCTAACCTAGCTTAACCTCGTGTCCGAACCGGCAGCAGTTCAGTCCAAACCTCTACGCCTTGGGCGGTGTTCCAGGACCTGTGACCGGCGCAACCGCTACCACCCCATTCGAGGCCTTAGTGCCGGCTTAGTAGACCGTCAGCTTGCGGGAAGCTGCAACAGTGGTCTGAATGGCGGAAATGCGGCGCAGTCCCGACGTCCAGATGGCGAACCGCCGGACCGGCCCGAGAACTCCCAACGGCGCGCTTGAGATTACCAGAGCGCGGCTCTACTAGTCCGAAAACCTCACGCTCACGCCGCGCTGCCGAAAATAGGCCTGCATCAACTTGCGCCCCGAGCGGTTATTCTGCGCCAACTTGGTCGGATCGAACACCGCCTGTTTTATCCCTTCTCGTGTCAGCGCCGCTTTAAGCGTCGCGATATGTGCGTCAATGTCGGCATTGTCCGCCCGGAGGGAGGCATAGATACTTTCGGTCGCCTGGGCCACGGTCGGTTCGCTCACAGGTGTCGTCCTTTGGTTGGTTGAGCGGCGGCTTACCACAGATTCGCGGCTCCGCCGATACCGATGAGACCGTCAATCGTCTCTACCGGCATAGCAGGTTCCTGGCGCGACCAGACCCCCAGTTGGTCGCTGGAGATGTCTGCTTTCTGGCAACCGCAAAATTGAACTCTAGGTCAAAGTTTGGGCGCTAGCCGCCCGCTCCGCTCCCCCACGGGCCATGGAACGCGCCCTGCCCGTCGATACGCTCGAAGCCATGCGCACCGAAGAAATCGCGTTGCGCCTGGATCAGGTTCGAGGTGCCGCGGCCCTGGCGGTAGCTGTCGAAATAGGCCAGCGCGGACGACAGTGCCGGCACGGGCGAGCCAGCCTCCGACGCCCTTGCCACGATGCGCCGCAGCGACGGATGCGCCTCCTGCATCATCGCAATGAAGGCCGGTGCCATCAGCAGATTGGTGGCCGCCCCGCCCTTGCCGAAGGCTTCCGCCATCGTGTCCAGCAATTGCGAGCGGATGATGCAGCCGGCTCGCCAGATTTTGGCGATGGTCGGCATCGGCAGGTTCCAGTCGAATTCCTTCGACGCGCCGCTCATCACCGCGAAGCCTTGCGCATAGGCTGATATCTTGCCGGCGAACAGCGCCAGTTCGAGATCGCCAAGAAGCGCGTCCTTGTCTCCGGAAATCTTGGTCACGCCGCCATTGCCATAGGCCTTTTCGGCGGCCAGGCGCTCGTCCTTGATCGACGACAGCACGCGCGCCGCCACCGCGGCCTCGATCGCGGTGGCCGGAATGCCGAGCTGCTGCGCCTCGATGACCGACCATTTGCCGGTGCCCTTCTGGCCAGCGCGGTCGAGGATGATGTCGACCATCGGCTTGCCGGTCTTCGGATCGTCGGCGGCCAGCACCTTGGCGGTGATCTCGATCAGATAGGAGTTGAGCCGGCCCTTGTTCCAGCCGGCAAACACTTGTGCGATCTCCTTCGGCCCCATGCCCAAGCCGTCGCGCAAGATGCCGTAGATCTCGGCGATCATCTGCATATCGGCATATTCGATGCCGTTGTGGATGGTCTTGACGAAATGCCCGGCGCCATCGGTGCCAAGCCATGCCGCGCAGGGCTCATCCCTGAATTTGGCCGAAATGGCGGTCAGCACCTTTTCGACGCGTTTCCAGGACTCTTCCGTGCCGCCGACCATGATCGACGGTCCATGGCGCGCGCCCTCTTCGCCGCCGGACACGCCCATGCCGATGAAGGTGAGACCCGAATCGGAAAGCTCGGAAAAGCGCCGCATCGTGTCGCGGAAATTGGCGTTGCCGGCATCGATGACAATGTCGTTGGCCGACAGCACGCCGCTCAGCGCCGCGATCTGCTCATCGACCGGCTTGCCGGCCAGCACCATGATGATGATCGGGCGCGGCGGCCGGATGGCAGCGGCGAGTTCCTCCAGGCTGTAGCAGGGCACGACCATGTTCTTCAGCGCGCCGGCATTCTCGACGAAGGCGTCGGTGCGTGCCGCGGTGCGGTTGAAGACGGCTATGCGGTGCCCCTTCTCGGCGATATTGAGCGCCAGGTTGGAGCCCATCGTGCCAAGGCCGATCAGGCCGATTTCGGCTTTTTCCATCGTTTCTTCCCTACTTTCGGATCTTTTGTTGACGCCGCGATTTTGCGGCGACGACCGATCTACCGAGACGCCCATCCTTCCCGGGATGCCATTCTTGCCGAAATGAATGACGGGCCTGCAGGGCCGCGTCAACCGCACTCGCCGAATTGTGTTGCAGCTTGTCCTCAAGGTCTGATGTCGATCGGGGCCTCTATCTTCACCATCTCGAAATCCGAGACAAGAATATCGAGCCGTGCCGTCCATCGGCCGGGAACCGGGACGACGAGGTCGTCGACGCGCCAGGTGCCGTCGCCTGGCTTTGTCGCCGCGCGTTTGATCGGCTCGATGCCGGCATCGGGTTTTGACAGCACCAACGTCATTTGTTCGGCGTCGAGCGGGCCGAAATCGCCGGTCATGATGACGATCGACGCGGCAACCGGCCCAACATGGCCGGGCGTGATGCTGAGGTCGGCCATCGCCTTCGGCGTGTGGATATGCACCGATGCCGGCTGCGCTGCCGCGATCGCCAGGGCGCGTGGCGGCGGCGTGAAGCGCCAGCCGGCGGCAATGCCGAAGATCACCAGAACGATCAGCATTTCAATCCCGATCGAGCGGACCAGCCTCCTCTGCACTTCCGTCTCTCCCGCTTCGGCCGGACCGGTCAGCTTCCAGCGGTTGGTCGCGGCGAGCGTGAACAGAAAGAACAGCAGCGCCAGCTTGACCAGCAGCAGCCGGCCATAGGCGGTCTCGAGCAAAGCTGCGGGCGCCTGCACCTGGATGACAGCCAGCACGATTCCGGTGACAGCAAGCACGGCCACGACGGGCAGAATCGCCCGGGAAAACCGGCGCAGGAAAGGCGCCGCCTGAACCGGTTTCCACCTCATGGCGAGACCGAGCGGCGCCAGTGCCCCGGTCCAGAAGGCAATGCCGGCTCCGTGCAGAAACACCATTGGCCTTGTCAGCCATTGCGGTTCGGCAGCACTTGCGTGTCCGCTGGCGGCAAGGGCGGCCCCGACACCGGCCAAGCCGGCAAGGGCAGACAGCTTTGCACCGCCGCGCGGCCCGACCAGCGACAGCAGGCCAAGCCCGAGCGCCACCAGCGCGACCAGCACCGTCCAGCCAAAGCTGGTGCCGAGCCCGGCCTGCCAGACGCCCGGCTGCGCCAGCCGGGCGAGCGGTGCACCGAGCGCGTCCAGTCCCTGAAAGCCAAGCGACAAGGCCGCAGCGACAAGGCCGCAGAGGATCGCGGCGATGACGAAGCGCTGGCCGGAACGCCCGCCTGGCGCCAGCCAGGCAATGGCAAAGGCGCCGCCAACGCCGAGAAAGAGGCCGACATAGAGAAAGACCTTGCCGATCCAGATCGCCGACCTCAGGCCCCGGTCGACAGCTTCGGAGACGGCCGGCGCAGCACTCGGCGCGCCGATGGAAAACAGCACCGAGCCGCCGACCGGATGGCCGTCGGCGGAAATCACCCGCCAGCTCAGCACATGTGTGCCGGATCCAAGCGCCTGCGGATTGTCGATCTCGACCGTCTGGCCATTGAGCCGAAAAGACGCCAGCGGAACCGGCGTCCCGTCAGGCTGCACCAGGGTCAGCACCAGCGGCGAGGCCGGCTCGCTGAAAGTCAGCGAGAACTGCGCGGGGCTTTGCGCCAGCACGGCGCCGTCCGTCGGCTCGGTTGTGACCAGCGCCGCATGGGCGAAGGCCTGACTTGGCGCGGCAATGGCGGCAAGCAGCACTATTGCAGCCAGCAGGCAGATCGCAGGTCGGCCGGCTGTGCAGACCGTTCGCAGGAGGGATGCAGCACTCATGTCACGGTCACAAAAACAGCGGCGCGCTCTTTCGAACGAAGCGCGCCGCCAAATAATCATTGCTTCGGCGAAAGCTTGAGGCCGGGCGCCGGATATTCCAGCGCGTCCTCATTCTGGCCGGCCGCTGGTATCTCGATCCAGCGTTCGGCGGCGCCGTCGCATTCCTGCACCACCGGGAAGTAGAGCGTTTGGCCTGCCGGCAGATCCGCCGCTAGTGTCCCACGGAAGACGAATTCGTCGTAGAATTCGTCCGGCAGGCTGCCGCCGCTCCAGTCGATTTGCTTGGCACCTGATGTCACCGCCTGGCCGTGGAGCTGGTAGGATTTCTCGTACCTGCCTTTCTTGACCTGCAGCGTCCAGCCCGGCTTCGGCATCGGCTTCACCGAAATCATCCCTTCCGGGATCTGCACGCGCACGGCGGTCGTCGCCTTGCCCTCACAGCCATGCGGCACGCGCAGGACAGCCTTGTAGGTCGAACCGACCGCCGCCTCCTGCGTTTCGAGCGTGACACGGGCAAAGGCCGCGCTTGTCCCCAAGACGAAAAACGCGCCCGCGGATAAAAGATACTTGTTCATGATGGTCCCTCAAATTTCGGATTGTGCGGATCTGGCCGGGTCAGTTGGCGTGATTGTCCATGCCGCCGGTTTCGCCCATGCCTTCCACGGCGAAGTCGACGGTGACGGTGCCGGCCTTCTCGAAGGTCAGCGTGGCTGGAAACGTCTCGCCTTGCTTCGGTTGCCGTTTCAGCCCGACGAACATCAGATGATAGCCGCCGGGTGCCAGTGCCACCTTGCCGCCGGCCGGAATTTCAAGGCCGCGGGTGACCGGCCGCATGGTCATGACGCCATCGCTCACGCCCATTTCATGCAGTTCGGCCTTGGCCGAAATTTCCGAGGAGATCGACAGCAGCCGGTCCGGCGAACTGCCGGTGTTAGTGACGGTGAAATAGCCGCCGGCCACTTTGGCGCCGGGCGGCGTGGCCCGCGACCAGGGATGCCCGATCTCGAGGTCGCCAACCCTAAACTCATGCGCGAAAACGGCCTGGGCGCTGACGAACAGGAGGGCGAGGAGGAACACGGTGATGCCGAGCCGCTCCTCGAAGCTGTGCAGGAAGGACCTGTTGCGGCCGAACCGCGCGCGGAAAGAATGAGACATGGTAGCTCCAAGAATTGAGAGATAGCGCCGGTGGCCGGTCGCGAACAGTTTCGATTGTGGACGGACGCGCCCCCGGAAGGTTCCGCGAGGCCAACCGAAAACGGATCAGGCCGTCGCCGGTGGGGCGCGCGGATTCGATGGAGAGCGGTCGCGGGCAAAGTCGAGATGCCTGAACGCCGGCAGCACAAAAGCCACGGTTTCGACGGAAAAATTGCCGGCCACCGTGCCGGCAGCAAGCGGCGGCGCATAGGCAGCCGAGGCCACGCCGCAGCCAAGCATGCAGCAAGCCGGCATGTGCTGGCGTGAATCGCCGCCTGGAAGCTCGGCCGCACCCTCCTGGGTGCAGATGACATTGCCGAAAGCGTCGAGTTGCGAAGCATTTGGGCTCAAGCCGAAGGCGAACGCGCCAAGCGCCGACTGGAGCACGAGCAAATAGGCCGCGGCGAACGCGGCCGGCATGCTCCATCTTCTCCGCCGGATATTCAAAGACCTGCCTCTTCACGCAGCAACGGCAAATACCTACCACGTGGCCGGCGGGTGGAAAATCGCCAAATCACTGCTGCGGCAACGCGGCGCTCTAACCCCGTTGCGGCTGCTGGGCTTCCGGAATCGATGTCAGCAGCGTGTGACGCGCCGACTTCAGATGCTTGCGGCAGGCGGCGTCGACCTTGCCGAGATCGCGCGATTTGAGCGCGGCGATATAGGCCAGGTGTTCCGCGACTGCCACTTCGTTGCGCTCGCGCTCCTGCGCCTTGTTCCACTGGTAGTGGTAGTGAAAGATCATGGCGATGACGTCGTAGAAATCGACGATGAAGCGATTGTGCGACGCGCGGTGGATCAGCCGGTGAAAGCGCTCGTCGAGTTCCGAGAATTCGTTGAAGCGCGTGGCGATCTCGCGCGCCAGCAGGCGATGCTCGTCTTCCAGCAGGTCGAGGTCGGCCCAGACCGGACTTCCTTCCGGCAGGGCGGCAAAGGCGGCGGCCGAGCGCAATTCGAACATCTCGCGGATTTCAGTCAATTCCAGCGCGAAAGCGCGGGTAAAACCTTTCAGCACCCAATGGCTGTTGCGGCGCTTCTCGATCAGCCCGAAGCGGGAAAAGCGGATCAGGAACTCGCGCACGCTGGTGGTGCCGACGCCGATCTCGCGCGCCAACTCGAGTTCGTTGATCTGCATGCCGGGCTCGGCACCGCCGGCAAGCAGCCGCCGCATGAAGGAGCGCTCGATGATCTGCGACAGCGTGTCGGTCTCGTCCTCAGGAAAAAAATCGTCCGCCCGCGGCACGCGCAAAACCATCTTGCTGCGCTTGTTCCAGGCGATCAGCCCCGTCTCTTCCATACGCGCAAGGATGGAGCGGATCGTCGTGCGGCTGACGCCGAGCAGCGCACCCAATTCGGGCTCCGACGGCAGGCTTTTCGTTTCGTCGAGCAGCCGCAGACCGCGATTGTAGGCGTCCTTGTAGACGTTGTTGCTCTTCGACATCCCCTGCCCCGTTGCGCCGGCGCTTGCGGCGGCCGGCTTGAAGCGCGATATGACAAATGTTCCTAGCGCAGGCCCCAAAAAAGCGGAATCGCTTTTCGGAAATCAGCCCTGGTTCACGTATCCGGTCCTCCGCATGTCCATGACAACGCGCGGCGCTGTCACGAAAAAACAATTGACGCAAAACTGTTTTTTCACGATAAAAGACATTAACTGTTAACAGACGCGTGTCAATCCGCTTGCCGATCCCAGGAACACCCAGGAAACTGCCCGTGAACGCCGCAAACAGCATTCTTCTGTCTCCCGCCGACAATGTCGCGGTCGCCAATGGCCGCATCGAGATCGGCGCGGTGCTGCCGGGCGGCGCCGTTGCCGCTGCGTTGATCGAACCCGGCCACAAGGTAGCCATCAAGCCGATCGCCGCCGGCGAGGCCGTGGTCAAATACGCTCAGGCGATCGGCCGCGCCACCCAGGACATCGCGCCCGGCGAGCATGTCCATTCGCACAATCTGGTTTTCGAATCCGGGCGTTTGCCGGTGGTGCCGCCGAGCGAAGCCGTGCACGCGACCGAGGCCGACCGCACCCGCACCTTCATGGGCTACCGTCGCGCCGACGGCCGTGCCGGCACGCGCAACTTCATCGGCATTCTCGCCAGTGTCAATTGCTCGGCCACCGTTTGCCACGCCATCGCCGACGAGGCGAACCGCACGCTCCTGCCCGGATATCCGGGGATCGACGGCTTCGTTCCCATCGTCCACGGCCAGGGCTGCGGCATGAGCGCCACCGGCGACGGCATGATGGTGCTGCACCGTACGCTGGCCGGCTATGCCCGCCATCCGAATTTCGGCGGCGTGCTGATGGTCGGCCTCGGCTGCGAGGTCAACCAGCTCACCCTCTATGGCCAGAAGGGCGTCGCCGCGGGAAAACGCCATTTCAACATCCAGGAAGCCGGCGGCTCGCGCAAATCGGTCGAGAAGGCGATGGTCGTGCTGGGAGAGATCGCCGAAGAGGTCGGCAAGCTGGAGCGTGAGCCGATCCCGGTCAGCGAGATCGTCGTCGGCCTGCAATGCGGCGGCTCGGACGGCATGTCCGGCATCACCGCCAATCCGGCGCTGGGCGCCGCCGTCGACATCCTGGCCGGCGTCGGCGGTATCGGCATCCTCTCCGAGACGACGGAAATCTACGGCGCCGAGCATCTGCTCGCCTACCGTGCGGCGAGCCCGGAGATCGCCGCCAAGCTGGATGGCTATGTGAAGTGGTGGGAAGACCATGTCGCCAAGCACGGCGCTTCCATCGACAACAACCCGTCGCCCGGCAATAAGCGCGGCGGCCTGACCACCATCCTGGAGAAGTCGCTTGGCGCGGTCGCTAAGGGCGGCCAGACACCGCTTAACGGCGTCTTCGGTTATGCCGAGAAGGTCACCGGGCGCGGGCTGGTGTTCATGGACACGCCCGGCTACGACCCGGTTTCCGCCACCGGCCAGGTGGCAGGCGGCGCCAATGTCATCGTCTTCACCACCGGACGCGGTTCCTGCTTCGGCTGCCGGCCGACGCCGTCGATCAAGGTCGCCAGCAACTCGACCATGTACCACACGATGGAAGAGGACATGGACGTAAATTGCGGCGTCATCGCCTCGGGCGAAAAGACCATCGCCGGCATGGGCCGCGAGATCTTCGAACTGATCGTCGAGACGGCTTCCGGCCGCAAGACCAAGAGTGAGGAGTTCGGCTACGGCGACAACGAGTTCGTGCCCTGGCACCTCGGAGCGACCCTCTAAAACAGCCACTAACTGACACAAGACGCGGGCCGGGCAAATGGCCGGTGGGAGGCTTGCATGAAGAAACGCCGTGTCGGCAGCACCGCGCTGGAAATAACCGAGGTCAGCTTCGGCGGCGCGGCGGTCGGCGGCCTCTACCGAGCTTGCCCGCGCGAGGCGGCGATGCAGACGCTGGAGGTCGCCTGGGATGCCGGCTTGCGCTATTTCGATACCGCGCCCTTCTACGGCTTCGGCCTCTCGGAACGCCGCTTCGGCGATTTCCTGCGCGACAAGCCGCGGGACTCCTACGTGTTGTCGACCAAGGTTGGGCGCCTGTTCCGGCCGGTGCCGGAAGACCGGATTCCGGACCATTCCTATGTCGATCCGCTCCCCTTTGCGCCCGACTATGACTATTCCTACGACGGCATCATGCGTTCGGTCGAGTTCAGCTACGCGCGGCTTGGCCTCAATCGAATCGACATCCTGTTTGTCCACGACATCGGCGTCTACACCCATGGCGTCGAGAAAACGAAGCTGCATTTCCGCCAGCTGATGGATGGCGGGCTGAAGGCGCTGGAAGAGCTGAAGTCGTCCAGAGTCATTTCCGCCTACGGCCTTGGCGTCAACGAGGTGCAGATCTGTCTCGATGTGCTGCGCCAGGCCCCGCTCGACTGCATCCTGCTCGCCAGCCGCTATTCGCTGCTCGACCGCACCGCCGAAGCCGAATTGCTGCCGCTTTGCCGCCAACGGCAGACCTCGCTGATCATCGGCGGCGTCTTCAATTCCGGCATCTTGGCGACCGGCCCGGTGCCTGGTGCGCATTTCGACTATCTGCCGGCTACCCAGAACATTCTCGACCGCGTCGGCGCCATGGAAAAAATCGCCACCGAGGGCGGCTATCCGCTTGCCGCGGCGGCGTTCCAGTTCCCGCTACACGAGCCTGTGGTAGCTTCTGTGCTGACGGGCACCGCCAAACCGGCCAATCTGGCGCGAAATCTCCAACTGCTCGACATCCAGGTGCCCGAAACAGAATTCGCCAAATATGATCCCTACACGGTCGTACAGAAACTCGGCTGATGCGCTGCGGCTTTCGCCGTTCGCCGTTCGCCGGTTAAACGGCGGACGGTGCGATCAGGAGGCGTCATAATCGTACGCGCAAAAAGAATGAATATTCCATCTTGACTGGTTGTGGAATTAATATTCCATTACCTTCGGAGAGATATCGGTGGAGGTTTGGCAAGAAGGCTCCCCTCCCGGTCAAGCCATAAGGAGACCGATACGAAACACCACTTGCGTCGACCTAACCTATGGACTATCAAAATGCCGTAAATGTTTTTTATTGATAAAGTTCTGTTTGGGGCAGCGCCTATCCAAACCGACTTCCGCAACATTCACCGGGCGACCTAGGGAGGAAGCATAATGAAATTCGTGACAAGCATTCTCAACCGCCGCGCATTCGTGGCGCTCACCGCCGCCTCGATGCTTGCCGGCGTGATGCATTCGGCGCCGGCTTCGGCGGCGGACGTAACCATTCCGATCATCGTCAAGGACACCACCTCTTTCTACTGGCAGATCGTCCTGGCTGGCGCCCGCAAGGCCGGCAAGGACCTCGGCGTCAACGTGCCGGAACTCGGCGCCCAGGCGGAGACCGACGTCAACGGCCAGATCTCAATCCTTGAGAACGCCGTCGCCGGCAACCCGGCTGCCGTCGTTATCGCACCGACCGAGGCCAAGGCGCTCGGCAAGCCGATCGATGAGGCAGCCACCAACGTCAAGATCATCGGCATCGACTCCGGCGCCGACTCCAAGGCCTTCACCTCGTTCCTGACCACAGACAATATTCAGGGCGGCCGCGTCGCCGCTGACGGGTTGGCGGCCGCGATCGGCGAAGCCAATGGCGGCAAAATCGAGGGCGACGTCGCCCTGATCACCGCGCTTCCCGGCGCAGGCTCGCTCGAACAGCGCGCCCAGGGCTTCAAGGAACAGCTTGCCGCCAAATATCCCGGCCTCAAGCTCATTGCCGACAAATACGCCGACGGCCAGGCCACGACCGGCCTCAACATCGCGACCGACCTGATCACCGCCAACCCGAACCTCAAGGGCATCTTCGCCTCCAACCTGATCATGGCGCAGGGCGTCGGTCAGGCGATCGCCGAGAACAGCCTTGCCGGCAAGGTCGGGCTGATCGGCTTCGACAGCGACGAGAAGCTGGTCAAGTTCCTCAATGACGGCGTCATTTCCGGCCTCGTTGTCCAGGACCCGTACCGGATGGGTTACGACGGCATCAAGACAGCGCTCGCTGCCTCGAAGGGCGAGAAGGTTGAGGCCAATGTCGACACCGGCGCCAACCTGGTGACCAAGGCCAACATGAAAGATCCGAAGATCGACGCGCTGCTCAACCCGAAGCTCGACTGAGCATCGGCATTGGCGCACCGTTTCCGGGGCTTTTTGCCCCGGAAACGACCTACACTCGTGCCACTCGTGAGGCCAATCTGGGAGGATTGTCATGACGTCGACGGCGCAGGAACTGCATCCGGCCCCAACGCTGGAACCGGGCAGGACGATCCTCGAACTCAAGGGACTGGAAAAGCGATATCCCGGCACGCACGCACTGAAGCCGGTTAACCTCGCCTTCAAGGCCAGCGAAATTCACGCCATTGTCGGCGAGAACGGTGCCGGCAAATCCACCCTGATCAAGCTGCTGACCGGCGTCATGCCGCGCACCTCCGGCGACGTCATCTGGGAGGGCAAGCCGGCAGCGCTGGCGACGCCGCATGAGGCGATGGCGCTCGGCATCAATGCCGTGCATCAGGAGGTCGTTCTGTGCCGCCATCTCACTGTCGCGGCCAACATGTTCCTCGGCGAGGAGGATTCCCGCTTCGGCATCCTGCAGCAGCGGGCCATGGTCAGGGAAGCGCAGAAGATCATCGACGATCTCGGCTTCGATCTGCCGGCGCATGTCGTGCTGGGTGACCTGACCATAGGCCAGCAGCAGCTGATCGCCGCCGCCCGCGCCACCGTGCGCGGCACCAAGTTCCTGATCTTCGACGAACCGACTGCCTATCTCACCCGCAAGGAAGCCGACCAGCTGTTCACGCTGATCCGCCGGCTGAAGGGAGAAGGCGTCACCATCATCTACATCAGCCACCGCATGGAAGAGGTGTTCGAACTCGCCGACCGCGTCTCGGTGCTGCGCGACGGCACGCTTGTCGGCACCAGGAACATCGCCGAGACCAACGACGCCGAGCTGGTCAAGATGATGATCAACCGCTCGATCGAGCAAGTCTATCACAAGGAGCATTTTACCCCGGGCGCGACGCTCCTCGAAGCCCGAAATCTTTCCGGCAAGGGCTTCGAAAATGTCTCGATGACGGTCCGTGCCGGAGAAATCGTCGGGCTCTACGGCCTGATCGGCGCCGGGCGCAGCGAGTTCGTCACCACGCTCTACGGCCGTCACCGCAAGTCGGCCGGCCAGATCCTCTGGGAGGGCAAGGAGGTTCAGGTCAACTCCGAGCATGACGCTATCAGGCTCGGCATAGCGCTGGCGCCGGAAAGCCGCCGTGACCAGGGCCTCTGCCTCAACCTGCCGGTCGGCCTCAATCTCAATCTGCCGATCTACAAGCGCATCTCCAGCAATCTGCTGATCTCCAGCGCCCAGGAGAAGGCCGAAGCGGATCGCCAGATCGCCAATCTCAGGATCAAGACGCCGACGCGCAATGCGCTCGCCTCTAGCCTGTCCGGCGGCAACCAGCAGAAGATCGTCATCGGCAGGTGGCTGGCGCACGGCGCCAAGCTGTTCATCTTCGACGAGCCAACAGTTGGTGTCGATGTCGGCACCAAGGCCGAGATCTACCGCCTGTTCAGTGCGCTTTTGTCCAATGGCGCCGGCATCATCCTGATCTCGTCCTATTTGCCCGAGGTCTATGAACTGGCCGACACACTGCATGTGTTCCGGCGCGGCAAACTGGTGGCCACTCATGGTTTCCACACTGCCGACCATGAGGAGATCCTCACCCAAGCGCTGGCCGAGAAACAAGAAAACCCGGGAGGACAGATATGAGCACTGAGGCGATCCCGGCCGAAAGGCCGAAACGCAACTACAACGCCCTGTTCGGGCTGACACTGCTGGCGCTGCTGGTGCTTTTGTGGATCATCCTGTCGGTGGCGACGCCGAGCTTCGCCTCCGCCAACAACATCTCGAACCTGCTGCGGCAAGGTTCGATGATCGCCATCCTGGCGGTCGGCCAGACCTTCGTCATCATCACCGGCGGCATCGACCTTTCCGTCGGCGCCGTCGTTGGCTTCGCCACCGTGATCGTCGCGATGCTGATCAACGCCGGCATACCGGTTTTCCTCGCCATCCTGATCACCTTGCTGGTCGGCGTCGCCATCGGCATGTTCCATGGCTTTGGCATCGTCAAGATGGGCCTGCCGCCCTTCATCATCACGCTGGCGACACTGACCTCGCTGCGCGGCATCGGCCTTTTGATGACCAACGGCAACTCGATCTCGATCAACAACGACGCCTTCCAGCTGTTTTCGCGCAGCTCCTTCCTCGGCGTTCCCAATCTGTTCTGGATGGTGATCCTGGTCGGCATCCCCGCCTACATCTTCCTGCATCACAGCCGCTGGGGCCGGTATCTGTTCTCGGTCGGCTCCAACGCCGAGGCATCGCGTCTGTCCGGTGTCAACGTCCAGCGCACCATCTACATGGCCTATACGCTGTCGGGCCTCTGTGCGGCTTTTGTCGGCGTGCTGCTTGCCTCGCGCATTGGCATCGGCAATCCGACACAGGCCGAGGGCTGGGAATTGCAGGCGATCGCCTCCTCGGTGATCGGCGGCACCTCGCTATTTGGCGCCGTAGGCTCGGTGCACGGACCGCTGCTTGGCGCCTTCATCCTCGCCACCATCAACAACGGCGCCAATCTCTTGAACGTCAATGCCTTCTGGCAGCGCATCATTACCGGCGTGCTGATCATCGTCATCGTCTATTTCGACGGCCTGCGCCGCCGCGGCAAGTAGACTATCGTAACAACCGCCGGCCTGGCGCTAGCGGGGCCGGCGGTTCCATGAACAGACTGGATAAAAGCATGAAAGCCGTCGTCTGCCGTTCGCCCGGTGAGCTTGTTCTGGAAGACCGCCCGGCGCCAGGCACTCCGCCCTCTGGCTGGGCATTGGTTGCTGTCAGTCATGTCGGTATCTGCGGCACCGACTATCACATCTTCGAGGGCAAGCATCCGTTCCTCGCCTATCCCCGCATCATGGGCCACGAGGTTTCCGGCACTGTGATCGAGGTTGGAGAAGGTATCGACCTCGCAATCGGCGAGTCGGTGATCATCAATCCCTATCTCGCTTGCGGCAAATGCGTCGCCTGCCGGCAAGGCAAGCCGAACTGCTGCGTCAGGATCGAGGTGCTCGGCGTCCACCGCGACGGCGCCATGTGCGAACGGATCCTGGTGCCGGCGCAAAATCTCTATCCGGCCAACGGCCTGTCACTGGCGGATGCCGCCGCCGTCGAATTCCTGGCGATCGGAGCACATGCCGTGCGGCGTTCGCTGGCTGATCCCGGCGCACGCACGCTGGTCATCGGCGCCGGGCCGATCGGGCTCGGCACGGCACTGTTTGCCCGCATCGCCGGTCTCGACGTGACACTGCTCGACATGAGTGCGGAGAGGCTGGGTTTTGCTGCAAGTGAACTCGGCTTCGCGACCCTCGACGGTTCGCAGCAGTCTGCGAGCGATCTGGTGCGGGAGGCGACCGGCGGCGAAGGGTTCGATGTCGTTTTCGATGCCACCGGCAACATCCAGTCCGTCCAGTCGGCCTTCGCCCATGTCGCGCATGGCGGGACGCTCGTTTTGGTCAGCGTGGTCAAGGATGACATCGTCTTTTCCGACCCCGAATTCCACAAGCGGGAGATGACGCTGATCGGCAGCCGCAACGCGCTGCGCGCCGATTTCGACCGTGTCGCCGCTTCGATCCGCGACGGTGCTGTGCCGCTGGCAAAGCTCGTCACCCACCGCACGATGCTAGGCGAGACGCCGCGCGACCTCGCCCGCTGGGCGCATGAGAAATCCGGCCTGATCAAGGCCGTCATCCAGGTCGGATGATATATGTCGGTCTGGCATGAAAAATTCGGCGGGCGATATTGCAGGATTGGCAGAGCGCATGCCTTGGCGATTAGCCGAAACATCCATCACTTCGTCATCCTATGGCGGAGCAAAGGAGCGAAGCGACGCGGCGAGGACCATAGGATCCATGCCGTTACATACGAGCGTTGCAGCAGTACAGAACGACCTCTGTCTTGCGCCGTCTTTACTCTTCGCGCGAGGTCACGGCATGGATCCTTGGGTCTTCGCGACGGAGCTACGCTCCTGCTTCGCCCAAGGATGACGACGTTGAAGGCTAATCGTTCACCGACAGCCTCAGCTCCACACGCTCCGCCGGAAACCGCGTTTCGGCGAACTGGATCGGCTCGCCGTCCGGGGTAACGTTGACGGCGACCGTGACCAACACGATAGCGCCGGGCTGCAGATCGAGATCGGCAAGGTCGGCGGCGTCCGCGTGGCGGGCCGACAGCACCGTCGACTGTCTGAGATAGTCACCGATGCCGAAACGCTGGAATGACGCCGTCACCGATCCGGTTTCGGCCATGGCGGCATCGATGCCGGCGAAGCGTACCGCATCAAACCAGCCGGTGGCACGCGAGACCGGTTGCCCATCGGCTTCGCCGCGCGTTTCGAGGCGGATGACGCTGGAACCCTTGGCAAGCCCCAGCCCTTCGGCGACGCGCCGGCTGGCCGGCTCGACCGCCGATTCGAGCAGCACGCTGCGGCGCTCGGACGCCTGCCCTTGCAAACCTTCCGAAAAACGGGTGCGGGCGCCGATCGGATAGGACAGGCGCTTGCGCGACAGCACGAAGGTGCCGCGCCCCTGTTCGGCCCTGAGCACGCCATCCTGCACCAGTGCGGCGATGGCGCTGCGCACCGTATGGCGGTTGACGCCATAGCGCTCGGCCAGTGCAACTTCCGGTGGCAACGCGGCATTCTCGGCAAAGTCGCCGACGGCGATCGAATGCAGGATCTGGTCGGCGATCTGCCGCCACAGCGAGACGCCGCTGCGCCGCTCTATACTGCCGGCAATCTGCTGCCCGATCATTTCTCGCCCCAATCTTTTTGTCCATGTCACGCACACGTCATGGACACGCATTAGAAAATAGATATAATTTGTATAGTTGTCTATATCAATAGATAAATTTTCGATGCAAGGGAATGTTAACCATGCGAGGACAGGAAGCGCGCGATCAGGCCGAGCGCAAGACCGTTATGGCAACGCTGGCGCAATCGACCGGCGATGATATCGTCCGGCTCTGGAACGAAGCCGGCTTGCCTTCCGAGGCGGAACTCCTGCGCGGCCCCGAAACCGGCTTGGTTACCGTGCGCGGCCGCATCGGCGGCGGCGGCGCGCCGTTCAACGTTGGCGAGGCGACGGTCACCCGCGCCACCGTCCGGCTCGCATCCGGACAGGTCGGCCACTGCTATGCGCTGGGCCGTGACAAGCAGAAGGCAAAACTGGCGGCGATCGCCGACGCGCTCTGGCAGGACCCTGCCCTGCGCCGCGAGGTCGAGACCAAACTCATCGCGCCGCTGCAGGCCGCACTGGCCAGCGCACGTGAACGGCGGTGCGCCGAGACGGCGGCAACGAAGGTCGATTTCTTCACCATGGTACGCGGAGAAGACTGATGGACATCGCAACGCAAGCGATCGAGGGCGGCTTTGCCGATCCGGTGTTCGACGCCCAGACGGTGTTCCGCGCCGTGATGGATGCGATGGCGCGGCCGGGCACCCTGCAGCCCCTGCCGGTCTTTGCCCGCCCGCCAGCGCCGCTGTCGGCTATCGCAGGCGCCATCGCGCTGGCGCTGTGCGACAACGACACACCGCTCTGGCTCGACCTCGTTTTGCAGGCCCCAGCAGCGGTGAAATCCTGGCTCGGCTTCCACACCGGCGCGCCACTCGCCAACACGCCAGCCGATGCGCATTTCGCGCTGATTGCCACGCCGGCCGAAATGATGGCGCTCGACGGCTTTTCACAAGGCACCCAGGACTATCCCGACCGCTCCACGACGCTGATCCTGCAGGTGAGCGATCTCGTTTCAGGCACCCCTCTGCTGCTCGAAGGTCCCGGCATCGAAAAGACTGCAACCATCGCGCCGGCGCAGATGCCGCGCCATTTCGTCGAACAGTGGAAGCAGAACAACCAGCGCTTTCCGCGTGGCGTCGACATCGTCCTCGCCACCCCGGACGGCATTGCCTGCCTGCCGCGCACGACGCGTATCAAGACGATGGAGGCGTGATATGTATGTCGCGGTAAAAGGCGGTGAAGCCGCCATTGCCAACGCCCACTCCTTGCTCGCCGACCGCCGGCGCGGCGACCGCTCGGTACCGGCGCTTCGCCTCGACCAGATCGTCGAGCAACTGGCGCTCGGCGTCGATCGGGTGATGAGCGAAGGCTCGCTCCACGACAGGGAATTGGCGGCACTGGCCATCGTTCAGGCGCGCGGCGACATGATCGAGGCGATCTTCCTGGTCCGCGCCTATCGCACGACGCTGCCGCGCTTCGGCTACACCAAGGCGATCGACACCGGCGCGATGCTGGTCGAGCGGCGCGTTTCGGCGACCTACAAGGACCTTCCCGGCGGTCAGTTGCTCGGCCCGACCTTCGACTACACCCACCGGCTGCTCGATCCCGAACTCGCCGCGGGCGGCGATGTCGCCGAGCCGCTGCAGCGCGCCAGCGAGGCGGAAGCCATGCCGCGCGTCTCCGCCATCCTCGCCCGCGAAGGCCTCATCGAGCCTGATGGCGACATGCCACAGGACCATGTTCCCGGCGACATCACCCGCGAGTCACTGGAATTCCCGATGGCGCGCGACATCCGCCTGCAGGCGCTGTCACGCGGCGATGAGGGTTTTTTGCTGGCGCTCGGCTACTCCACCCAGCGCGGCTATGCGCGCAACCATCCCTTTGTCGGCGAGGTTCGCATCGGCGAGGTCGAGCTGGAACTCGAGGTGCCGGAGCTGCCATTCCCAGTACCGCTCGGCTCGGTGCGTGTCACCGAGTGCCAGATGGTCAACCAGTTCAAGGGCTCAGCCAAGGCGCCGCCGCAATTCACCCGCGGCTACGGCCTCGTCTTCGGCCAGAGCGAGCGCAAGGCGATGGCCATGGCGCTCTGCGACCGCGCTCTTCGTGCAACCGAATTCGGCGAGGACGTCGTCGCCGCCGCCCAGGACGAAGAGTTCGTCATCTCGCATTCCGACAATGTCCAGGCGACCGGCTTCGTCGAGCATCTGAAGCTGCCGCACTATGTCGATTTCCAGGCCGAGCTCGACCTGGTGCGCCGCATGCGGGCCGAGCACGACGCCCGCGAGAATGCCGGCAAGGTCGAGGAGAAGAGGCAAGCCGCAGAATGACTTCAGTTAGCTCCACCACCATGATCTCGTGGAAATGGCCGCTACACCCCTCCGGATCCGCCGTAGCCGCTACTGCCGCCAACGGTTTCGCCATTCGCGCCTTCCTTCGGCGAAGGAAGAACCATTCTTCGAAGGACAAAGGCAACCACGCCGACGAACACCAGCAACAGGATTCCGATGTGCATCCATCCGGTTGGGGTCATCTGAGTTTGGCCCTTTCTCCGCGTCTTGGAAGTCAATTCGGTAGCACAAAGCGGAAGCGATCGCCATGACCGACATCGCCACTTACAACTTCGCCTATCTCGACGAGCAGACCAAGCGGATGATCCGCCGCGCGATCCTCAAGGGTATCGCCATTCCCGGCTATCAGGTGCCGTTCGCCTCGCGCGAGATGCCGATGCCTTATGGCTGGGGTACCGGAGGCGTCCAGGTAACGGCTTCGATCATCGGCCCGGACGATGTGCTGAAGGTCATCGACCAGGGCGCCGACGATACCACCAATGCGGTTTCGATCCGCGCCTTCTTCAAGAAGGTCGCCAATGTCGCCGTCACCACCGAGACGGCGAAGGCGACCATCATCCAGACCCGCCACCGCATCCCCGAACATCCGCTGACATCAGGCCAGGTGCTGGTCTATCAGGTGCCGATCCCCGAGCCGCTGCGCTTTCTCGAGCCGCGCGAGACCGAAACGCGCAAGATGCATGCGCTGGAGGAATACGGCCTCATGCATGTGAAGCTCTACGAGGACATCGCCAGGCATGGCCGCATCGCCACCACCTACGCCTATCCGGTCAAGGTCGAGGGTCGCTACGTGATGGACCCCTCGCCGACGCCGAAATTCGACAATCCGAAGATGCACCGTTCGCCGGCTCTGCAACTGTTCGGCGCCGGCCGCGAAAAGCGCATCTACGCACTGCCGCCCTTCACCGACGTGGTCAGCCTCGATTTCGAGGACCATCCGTTCGAGGTTCAGACCTTCGACCAGCCCTGCGCGCTATGCGCGGCCGAGAACGTCTATCTCGACGAGGTCATCCTCGACGACCATGGCGGTCACATGTTCGTGTGTTCCGACACCGACCATTGCGAGAAGCGGCGCGAACAGGGCCATCGCGGCCACCTTGCGCCTGAAACCCCTCTTGCCCTGGAAAAAACGGAGCCGGCGCAATGACCGACGAACCGCTGCTGCGCGTCAGCGCGCTGTCCAAATTCTACGGCTCGCGCGTCGGCTGCGAGAACGTCACCTTCGACCTGTGGCCGGGCGAGGTGCTGGCGGTGGTCGGCGAATCCGGGTCCGGCAAGACGACGCTGCTCAACTGCCTCTCGACCAGATTGCTGCCGAGTTCCGGCACCGCCAGCTACCGCATGCGCGACGGTCAGTTCCGCGAGCTCTACCGCATGAGCGAGGCCGAGCGCCGTTTCCTGATGCGCACCGACTGGGGCTTCGTCCACCAGAACCCCGCCGACGGGCTGCGCATGACGGTTTCGGCCGGCGCCAATGTCGGCGAGCGGCTGATGGCGGTGGGCGACCGCCACTATGGAAAAATCCGCGCTTGCGCCGTCGACTGGCTGTCGCGCGTCGAGATCGACGAGGACCGCATCGACGACGAACCGCGCGCCTTCTCCGGCGGCATGAGCCAGCGCCTGCAGATCGCCCGCAACCTCGTCACCGGGCCGCGGCTGGTGTTCCTGGACGAGCCGACCGGCGGCCTCGACGTCTCGGTGCAGGCGCGCCTGCTCGACCTGCTGCGGGGCCTGGTCACCGATCTCGGCCTTGCGGCAATCGTCGTCACCCACGACCTCGCAGTGGCGCGTCTGCTGTCGCAACGCATGATGGTGATGAAGGACGGCCGCGTCGTCGAAAGCGGCCTCACCGACCGCGTGCTCGACGATCCGCGCGCGCCCTACACGCAATTGCTTGTTTCTTCGATGTTGCAGGTGTGACGATGATAGTTCCGGCGTACCCCCCTCTGGCCTGCCCTCTTTGCCAAAACTTGGCATCTCCCCCTCAAGGGGGGAGATCGGCTGTCTCTCCGTCTCGCTTGTTCTGCAACCTTGAAGAGTGGCGAAACCGTGCGCGACATCCAATCTCCCCCCTTGAGGGGGAGATGGCCGGCAGGCCAGAGGGGGGTGTTGGCCCGCAAACGAATGGCGAATGGAGCACCTACTGATGCCCGCCCGCCTCGTCGTCTCCGATGTCGCCAAGAGCTTCACCATGCATCTGCGCGACGGCATCAAACTGCCTGTCGTCGCCGGCGTATCGTTCTCGATCAGGAGCGGCGAATGTGCAGTGCTCGGCGGCCCCTCCGGCGCCGGCAAGAGCTCGATCCTGAAGATGCTCTACGGCAACTATGCGGTCGACGAAGGCCAGATCATCGTCCAGCATGAGGACGGGCTCATCGATCTCGCGACGGCCGGCCCGCGCACGGTGCTTGCCGTGCGCCGGCTCACGATCGGCTATGTCAGCCAGTTCCTGCGCACCGTGCCGCGCGTCTCGGCGCTGGATGTCGTCGCCGAGCCGCTGGTCGAGCGCGGCGGGGACCGTGAGGTCGCGCGCGGCAAGGCGGGCGCCTTGCTGACGCAGCTCAACCTGCCGGAAAAGCTCTGGGCACTGCCGCCGGCAACCTTTTCAGGCGGCGAGCAGCAGCGCGTCAATATCGCGCGTGGCTTCATCACCGAGCATCCGATCCTGCTGCTCGACGAACCGACCGCTTCGCTCGACGCCAGAAACCGCGACGTGGTGATTGCGCTGATCGCGGCCAAGAAGGCGGCAGGCGTCGCCCTGCTTGGCATCTTCCACGACCACGACGTGCGCGAGGCGGTGGCCGACCGCGTCATCGACGTGACCGCTTTTGCCGCCGGAAAAATCGCCGCATGACCAGAAAACTGTCGGAAGCGCCGCTGGTCCACGAGACGGCGGAAGTCGAGAACTCGACGCTGGGCCGCTGGACCGAGATCGCCGACCGCTGCCGGGTTTCCGAAAGTACGCTCGGCGACTATTCCTACATGATGCAGGACTGCGGCGTCTGGTGCGCGACGATCGGCAAATTCGCCAACATCGCCGCCAATGTGCGCATCAACGCCACCAATCATCCCACCTGGCGGCCGACGCTGCACCATTTCACCTATCGCGCCTCGGACTATTGGGACGACGCCGAGCACGAGAGCGAATTCTTCGCCCAGCGACGCGCCAAACGCGTCACCATCGGCCATGACACCTGGCTCGGCCACGGCTCGACCATCCTGCCTGGCGTCACCGTGGGCGACGGCGCGGCGGTCGGTGCCGGCGCCGTAGTATCGAAAGATGTCGCGCCCTTCACCATCGTCGGCGGCGTGCCGGCGAAGCCGATCCGCGAACGCTTCGACCACCGCACGGCGGAACGCTATCAGGCACTTGCCTGGTGGGATTGGGACCATGGCCGCCTGCGCGCCGCGCTGGGCGATTTTCGCGCGCTTTCGGCGGAAGCGTTTCTGGAGAAGTACGGCGGCTGAAGGGGGTGGCGCGCCGTCTCTGGCCTGTGGGCGGTAACAAAACTGACATCAATCCGACACCGCAGTTTCATGCGGCTGCGCTAGCGAAGGTTAACCGACCTTCGAAATGCGACTGGACTGGAACTTGCCTATGTCAGCAACCTCAGCCACGCTCGAAATCCGCGGCGTCACCCGCCGGTTTGGCAGGAACACCGCCGTCAGCAACGTCGACATCTCGATCCCGCACGGCCAGATGGTCGGCATTATCGGCCGTTCGGGCGCCGGCAAGTCGACGCTTTTGCGCATGATCAACCGCCTCATCGATCCGAGCCAGGGGTCGATTTTCTTTGACGGCGCCGAAGTCTCCGGCCTGCGCGGTTCGCTGCTCAGGCGCTGGCAGCGCGACTGCGCCATGATCTTCCAGCAGTTCAACCTGGTGCCGCGTCTCGACGTGCTGACCAACGTGCTGCTCGGCCGGCTCAATCACCGCTCGACCGTCGTCAATCTACTCGGCGTCTTCTCCCGCGAGGAACGGGCCGAGGCGATCGCCGCGCTCGAGCGTCTCGACATTGCCCGCACGGCACTGCAGCCGGCCGGTACCTTGTCCGGCGGCCAGCAGCAGCGCGTTGCGATTGCCCGCGCCATGATGCAGCAGCCGAAGGTCATCCTCGCCGACGAGCCGATCGCCTCGCTCGATCCGCTCAACGCCAAGGTGGTGATGGATTCGCTGCAGGACATCAATCTGCGCGAGGGCCTCACCGTCGTCACCAATCTGCACACGCTGGACACCGCGCGCACCTATTGCAAGCGCATCATCGGCATGGCCGCCGGCAAGGTGGTGTTCGACGGCCCGCCCGAAGAGCTCAACCGGGAGGCCGTGCGCATGGTCTATGGCGCCGACAGCAATGGCGGCGAAATCTCCGAGGCCATCACTTCGACCAGCGTCACCATCAAGCAAAAAATCGCCGCATCCGCCGGACCGCTCGAGCCTGCATTTCTTGGCTACTAGCTCCATGATCCCGACAAGTGGATACCGGTATACGGAAGGTCATGGACAGGCAAAAGAGCGCCTGGATCGCCAGCCCGCGTCATGGGCGCTGTCAAAATTCGAACGCTGCCGGCGCGACGCCGGAACCAACAGGAGAGACGAAATGTTCAGAAAGATACTTTTCGGCGCCGTTTCCATCCTCGCCATGGCGGTGGGCGCGGTCCATGCACAGGAGCTGAAGGAGTTCCGCGTCGGCATTCTGGGCGGCGAGAACGAAGCCGACCGTCTGCGCAACTACCAGTGCTTCGCCGACCACATCAAGGAAGTCCTCGGTGTCGAGAAAGTTTCGCTGTTCCCCGCCGCCGACTACGACGGCGTCATCCAGGGCCTGCTTGGCGGCACGCTCGACTTTGCCGAACTGGGCGCCTCCGGCTATGCCAAGATCTATCTCGAAAACAAGGACGCGGTTCAGCCGATCCTGACGACGGTCCAGACCGACGGTTCGACCGGATACCATTCGGTCATGGTTGCCCGTGCTGATTCCGGCATCAAGACGCTCGCCGACATGAAGGGCAAGAAACTCGGTTTTGCCGCTCCCGATTCGACTTCTGGTTACCTGATCCCGGTCACGTCGCTGCCCAAGGACATCGGCATGGATGTGAAGAGCTACTTCGCGTCGACCGGTTTCGGCGGCGGCCACGAACAGCTTGTCCTTGAAGTTCTGAAAGGCACGTTCGATGCCGGCACCACCTGGGCCTCCGGCGTCGGCGACTTCAAGGACGGCTACAGCTCGGGCAATCTGCGCAAGATGGTCGACAAGGGCGTGCTCAAAATGGACGACCTCGTCGAATTGTGGCAGTCGCCGATGATCCCAAACGGCCCGCTGGTCGTGCGTACGTCGATCGACGCCGGCGCCAGGCAGAAGATCACCGATTTCTTGAGCAAGCTTCCGGAAACCGATCCGGCCTGTTTCTCGGCAATTCAGGGCGGCGACTACAAGGGCTATTCACCGGTCACCCCGGAGTTCTATCAGCCGATCATCGACGCCCGTAAGGCGAAAATCGGCTCGTAAGCAAACTGTCACAACGCCGCCGGGGCCATGTGCCGCCGGCGGCGTTGCCCCATCAGGGGCCGGGAATCTATCGATGAATGCGACCGACGTTTACCGCGCGCCTGCGCTTTCACCGGAGGGAGCCACTGTCGAGCGGCACTGGCGCGACCTCGCCGCTCGCCGGCGCCTTTACACGATCGGTGGCCTGGCTTTCCTGTTTCTTGCACTCTCTGGCTCGCTCTGGTTCGCCAACGAAACCAACGCCGGAAAGTTCTTCGACCGCCTTCCCTACATCGCCGATTTTTTCACCGAATTGAAGCCGCGCGACTGGTTCGACCCGGTGCGAGCGCTGTTCGACCTGCCGTCCCCCTATGACGATGGCAGCCTCAAGTTCGACTACCCCGAAGGCCGGGTCTTCCTGACCCAAAGCATCTACGTTCCGGAATATTTCTACCGGATGATCGAGACGCTGAACATTGCCCTGTTTTCGACGCTGGTGGGCTCCACATTCGGATTCCTGCTCTGCTTCCTCGCTGCAGGCAATATCACGGCCAGCCGCTGGCTCCGTTTCGCCACGCGCCGCTTCCTTGAGATTGTCCGCGCCTTTCCGGAAATCGTCATCGCCGGCTTCTTTCTGGCGGTCTTCTCGCTCGGACCGATTCCGGCGATCCTCGCGGTCAGCATCCACACCGTCGGCGCGCTCGGAAAAATGTTCTTCGAAGCGGTCGAGAATGCCGACATGAAGCCTGAAGAAGGCTTGCGAGCCGTTGGCGCCAACTGGGTCGAACGGGTGTGGTTCGGCATCGTGCCTCAGGTCCTGCCCAACTTCATGAGCTATTTCCTGCTCCGCTTCGAAATCAATGTGCGCGCTTCGACCATTCTCGGCGCTGTCGGCGCCGGCGGCATCGGCGAATCACTGCGTCTTTCGATCGGCCGAGGCCATGAGGCCAAGACCATTGCCATCGTCTTTCTGCTGTTCTGCACGATTGTCGCCGTCGACCAGTTTTCGGCATGGCTGAGACACCGTCTGGTCGGCCGGCAGGCGTTCGCATACGGCAGAGAGTAACGCGATGAACGCTGACGCCATCAACGACATCGCCGCTCGCCACCCGGACGCGTTCCGGCGCTCGCTGTGGAAGCGCTACGCCACCCCGATCGGCATCCTTCTGTGCATTCTCTATACCTTCTATTGCTCGTGGTTCTTCTCGGTCGCCAGCGTTCTCGAAAAGGCGAACTGGAACCTTGCCGGCGCTTATCTCGCCGACTGGGTGTCTTACGAAATCCGGCCCGACATCGAGTTCAAAGATAACTATCTGACGATCGACTACTCCCGCTTTTCCAAATTGGGATCCAATCCAAATCCCGACTGGGTGGCCAAGCAGATGGGCGTCATCGAGCGGCGGGTCGAGGCAGCGCCGGCACCGGCGATCGCCACCAACAAATCGTCGCAGGATTCGTTCATGGCGCCCGGCGCGCCGACCGCCGAGAACCCGGCCGCGCCGTCGGACCAATCCGCTCCGGCTGTGCCTGAAACGATGCGCGAAAACGCCGTGGTGGCGGCGACCGTCACCCTTGGCAATGGCCGGATCGCCATCACGCCAAACCTCGTCACCGTGACGCGCGGCGCGGAAAGCGTCATCTTCGATATTGCCAAGGACAGTTCTGTAACGCCGCGCACACCGCTGCCCGACTGGATCGAGCAACTCAGACTGGGCTCGACAGCCTATGTTTCGTTCGGATTTCGCGGTCGCGCTGAGGTGCAAAATGACGAAGTGGTCGCCTGGAGACGTTTCTTCGGTTGGGCCAATTTCGTGTTTGATACGAATTCGCCATTCTGGGGAAAACCGTTCGGCGAGGTCGCTTCACTGATCGTCTCCGGGGCACGCATCGACCCGTCGCGTTCAAACGCAGCGCTCGCCTGGGACAACGTCCTCAACAACGCCGAGTGGCAGCACGGCGACGTCTGGCTGAAACTTCTGCAAACCATCGTCATGGCTTTTGTCGGCACGGTGCTGGCCTCGATCGTCGCCTTTCCGCTCGCCTTCCTGGCGGCGCGCAACGTCACGCCGAGCCGGATAGCCAACCAGGTGACAAAACGCTTCTTCGATTTCCTGCGCTCGGTCGACATGCTGATCTGGGCGCTGTTCTTCACGCGCGGCTTCGGCCCGGGGCCGCTGGCCGGCATGTCGGCTATCTTCTTCACCGACACCGGAACCCTGGGCAAACTTTATTCCGAGGCGCTGGAGAACATCGACGACAAGCAGCGCGAGGGCATCCGCTCGGTTGGCGCCACGCCGGCAATGGTGCAGCGCTACGGCGTGCTGCCCCAGGTTCTGCCGGTATTCCTCAGCCAATCCCTCTATTTCTGGGAATCGAACACGCGGTCAGCGACGATCATAGGTGCTGTCGGCGCCGGCGGCATCGGCCTGAAACTGTGGGAGGCCATGCGCACCAATACCAATTGGGCCAATGTTTTCTACATGGTTCTGCTGATTCTGCTCGTCGTCTTCATCTTCGACAACATCTCCAGCTATCTCCGCCGCAAACTGATGGGGAGTGTCGGCAACGATGAGCGGCGCGTTTCCGCCCGTTCGGCGGCAGCTCAGATCGCCTGAAAAGAAGGCTCGGCTCGGCCTAGGCACCCGCCTTCGTCCAACCACTCCTGATGTGTTTGTAGCCGTCGCGGTAGACGGCTTCCGGGCTTTCCGAAAAATCGCGCCACACCTTGGTGGCCGCCGCCAAATCCTTCAGCGAGCGGCCGAAGGCCTCGATCGTCAGCCAGTCGTCATAGCCGCTCTTGCGGATGGCCGAAAACGTCTCTTGCCACGGAATATGGCCGCGCCCCGGCACGCCGCGATCGTTCTCCGAAATATGGATATGGACGATATTCCTGCGGTTGCGCGTATAGGCGCCGATCGGGTCGGCCTCCTCGATATTGGCGTGGAACGTGTCGTACATCGCCTTGATGTGCGGTCGGTCTATTGCGTCGATATGCTCCGACAGATCGTCCATCGTGTTGAGCAGATAGCATTCGAAGCGATTGAGCGCCTCCAGCCCGATGGTGACGTTCTTCTTGCCGGCATAGTCGCCGATGGCGCGTTGCGAGGCGACCGAGCGCTTTTTCTCGGCCGCCGTCGGCCCGCTACCGGAGAAGGCGCCGAGCGTCGAATGCAGCGGGCCGCTCAACGCTTTAGCGCCAAGCGCTTGTGTGCAGTCGATCGCCCATTTCATATAGTCGATGCCGGCCTTGCGCGTTGCGCCATCGGCCGAGATCAAATTCATCGCCGGATCGCCCATTGCCGAAACCGCCGTGCGCTCCAGTCCGATGCGATCGAGCAGTGCGCCGAGCTTGTTGTAATCGTCCGGGGTGCCTGAAAAGACCGGTATCTCGACGCCATCGAAGCCGGTCGCCTTGATATCCCTGAGCAGCGGCTCGTGTTTCTTCGACACGGCCGTCGTCCACAAAAACATGCACATGCCGATTTTCATCGACGCCCCCTCGCCCTGAGTTCCGGTTGTTTTTCTTTAGAGCTTCGTCCACGCCCCATTCTTCTTCGACGACTTCACGCAGGCCTCGATGAAGGCCATGCCTTCGACGCCATCCTCGATGGTCGGAAAGACAACATCCTTTGCCGGCTTGCCGCCTTTGCGGCGCGCTGCGCGGATGGCGCGGGCCGCCTCCTGATAGATGTTGGCGAAACCTTCGAGATAGCCTTCCGGATGGCCTGACGGAACCCGGCTGACGCGCCCGGCGACGGGCAGCGCGCCGGCGCCATTTCGGGTGATCAACTGCTTCGACTGGCCGAATGGCGTGTACCAGAGATAGTTCGGGTCGGCCTGCACCCATTCAAGTCCACCCTTCGAGCCGTATATGCGCAGCTTCAGCCCGTTCTCGTGGCCGGGCGCCACCTGGCTCGCCCACAACATGCCCTTGGCTGGGTGCGACTTGCCGACCGGCTTGAAGCGCAGCATCACATTGACATTGTCATCGAGCTGCCGCCCTGGCACGAAGGCATCGAGATCGGCGGAAAGCGAATCGAGCTCCAGCCCTGAGACGAAGCGTGCCAGATTGTAGGAATGCGTGCCGATATCGCCCAGCGCCCCGCCGGCGCCGGCCTGTTTGGGGTCGGAGCGCCAGGCTGCCTGCTTCTGGCCGGTGGCGGCAAGGTCCTCGGTCAGCCAGTCCTGCGGATATTCCGACTGCACGATCCGGATGTCGCCGAGTTGCCCCTTGGCCACCATCTCGCGCGCCTGCCGCACCATCGGATAAGCGGTGTAGTTGTGGGTGAGGACAAAGACCTTGCCGGTCTTTTCGACCAATGCCGCCAGCTTCTTCGCTTCCGCCAATGTCGTCGCCAGCGGCTTGTCGCAAATGACGTGGATGCCGGCTTCGAGAAACGCCTTTGCCGCCGGCACATGCACATTGTTGGGCGTGACGATCGCCACCGCCTCGATGCCGTCCGGCCGCTTGGCCTCGGCCTTGGCCATCTCGGCGAAGGAGCTGTAGCTCCGCGCCGGATCGAGCCCGAGCTCCTCGGCCGATGCCTTGGCACGCGCCGGGTCGGCCGACAGGGCACCTGCCACCAGCACGAACTCATTGTCCATGCGCGCCGCGATCCGGTGGACAGCGCCGATGAAGGCGCCTTGCCCGCCGCCGACCATGCCGTAGCGGATCGGGCCGCCTCCCGTTTCCGACTTCGATGCGCCGACCATGATTTTCTCCCTCGTTGTCTGAGATATCCCTCCCCCTTGCGGGGAGGGTCGACGCGTAGCGTCGGGGTGGGGTCGCCGGGCGTGGAGCTCGGCATGAACCGACCCCACCCGGCCCTTCGGGCCACCCTCCCCTCGAGGGGGAGGGGAAAAAGCTAGATTCCCATCATGGCGCGCAGCACCTTTTTGTCGGTCGTGCCGCCGGCGAAATCGTCGAATGCTTTTTCCGTCACCCTGATGATGTGATGCTGGATGAAGGGAGCGCCTTCGGCCGCGCCGTCCTCCGGATGCTTCAGGCAGCACTCCCATTCCAGCACCGCCCATGAATCGTAGTCATATTGGGCGAGTTTGGAAAAGATGCCGCCGAAATCCACCTGTCCGTCGCCGAGCGAGCGGAAACGCCCGGCCCGGTTCGTCCAGCTCTGATAACCGGAATAGACGCCTTGCCGGCCGGTCGGATTGAACTCGGCATCCTTGGCGTGGAACGCCTTGATCCGCTCGTGATAGATGTCGATGAATTCGAGATAATCGAGCTGCTGCAGCAGGAAATGCGACGGGTCGTAATTGATGTTGCAGCGCTTGTGGCCGCCCACCGCCTCAAGGAACATCTCGAAGGTCGCGCCGTCGAACACGTCCTCGCCTGGATGGATTTCGTAACCGACGTCGACGCCATTGTCCTCATAGACGTCGAGGATCGGCTTCCAGCGTTTTCCCAGTTCAGAAAATGCTTCCTCGATCAATCCCGCCGGCCGTTGCGGCCAAGGATAAAGGTAGGGGAAGGCCAACGCTCCGCAAAACGACACCGACACCTTGAGCCCGAGATTCTTCGAAGCCTTGGCACCGAACTTCATCTGTTCGACCGCCCATTGCTGCCTGGCCTTCGGATTGTTGTGCACCGCAGCCGGCGCGAAACCGTCGAACTGTGCGTCATAGGCCGGATGCACCGCCACCAACTGCCCCTGCAGATGCGTCGACAGTTCGGTAATCTCGACGCCGGCGTCAGCGCAGATGCCCTTCACCTCGTCGCAATAGGCCTGGGAAGACGCCGCTTTCTCGATGTCGAACAGCCGGCTGTCCCAGGTCGGGATCTGCACGCCCTTGTAGCCCAGCCCGGCCGCCCATCTGGTGATCGACGGCAGCGAATGGAACGGTGCGGCATCGCCCGCGAACTGCGCCAGAAACAGCCCAGGACCCTTCATTGTCGACGGCATCGGCATCCTCCCTAATTATCCACGACCAAGCATAGCGCCGATTGAAAGCAGAGCCAGCCTCTTTGGTCTTTTCTCGACAGGCGCTAGTACGCACCGCCATTCTGGTATTACCAAATATGGTCATTTGGTCAAGCGACGCCGCTCGCAAACAGCGCTGCGAAAATTGCGGGACAGCGGGCAAATACGCTAGTTCAATCAACGAAATAATCATGGCCCGGTGCTGCGTTGCAGGATTTCTTGCCGTCCAGATGAAATTGCTGTAGACCTCTTTTTACGCCCAATTGGTCGAACCAGTTCACGAGAAATGCTGGAGCACCTTGGGGAGGAACCCTGCAACGCAATCTGGTGGAGTGCGTTGCAGGCGAATTGTTACAGGCGAATTCTGGGAAGGACAGACCATGCATCTTTCGACGCACAACTGGATGCGGGCTGAACCGTTGGAGACGACGCTCAAGCGCATCAAGAAATTCGGCTATGAGTCGATCGAAATTTCCGGCGAGCCCGAGCAATACAAGACCAATGAGACGCGCGCGCTCCTGAAGGAGCACGGCATTCGCTGCTGGGGAGCGGTGACGCTGATGCTGGGCGAGCGCAATCTCGCCGCCAAGGATCAGGGCCAGCGCGAGCGCTCGGTGCAGTATGTCAAGGACGTGCTGACGATGGTGAGCGAGCTCGACGGCGAGATCATCACGCTCGTTCCCGCCACTGTCGGCAAGGTGGTGCCGGACGGCACCGAGGATGAAGAATGGAAATGGGTGGTCGACGCCACCAGGGAATGCTTCACCCATGCCAAGAAGGTCGGCGTCAAGATCGCGGTCGAGCCGCTCAACCGCTTCGAGACCTATCTGTTCAACCGCGGCGCCCAGGCGCTGGCGCTGGCCGATGCGGTCAGCCCCGAATGCGGTGTCTGCCTCGACGCCTACCACATCCACATGGAGGAGTTCAACGTCTACGATGCCATCCGGCAGGTCGGAAACCGCCTGTTCGATTTCCACGTCGCTGACAACAACCGCTTCGCCGCCGGTCTCGGACAGATCGACTGGCCGAAGATCGTCGACACCCTAAAAGAGGCCGGTTACGACGGCGCGTTGACCAACGAGTTCGTCGCCCCTGTCGACCGCACGCCGGCTGCTCCCTATCCCGACATGGTCGAACGCAACCCGGTCGACATCTCGCCGGAGCAGCTCAAATTCATCCAGGACCACGGTTCCAGCGTGCTCACGGAAAAATTCTATACCGACCAGATGCGCATCACCGCCGAAACGCTGCTGCCGCTGATCAAGTAATCGATCTCTGGAAACGAGCCTTTCCGACGGCGGCCCCTAACGGCGGCAAGGCAGAGGATGAACATGCGCATCAAGACGGTCCAAGCCTGGTGGGTCCGCATACCGATCGAAGCCGCGCGGCAGCACCGCAGCGACTTCGGTCAGGTGACGACGTTCGACGCCGCAATCCTGCGTATCGAGACCGCCGATGGGCTGGTCGGCTGGGGCGAAGGCAAGAATGCCGCCGGCAGCACCGGCAGCTATGGCGCCCTCGTCCACATGCTGAACCACGAGGTCGGCCCGCAGCTGATCGGCTGCGATCCGGCCGACATCGGGGTGATCTGGGAGATGCTCTACAATGGCGTGCGCTACGACAGCGCCGCGCAAAACGGCCACGCCATGCCGCAATTGGCGCGGCGCGGCATCAGCGTCGCCGCGATCAGCGCCGTCGATATCGCATTGTGGGATATTCTGGGCAAGTCGTTGGGGCTTCCGGTCTGGCGGTTGCTCGGCGGCCGCAAGCTTGACCGCATGCCGGCCTATGCGTCCGGCGGCTGGGCCTCCACCGAGGCGATCGGCGAGCAGTTGAAATCCTATATCGCCAGGGGCGGCTTCAAGGCGCTGAAGATGCGGATCGGCGCGATGGACGGCGCTCCGCACAATTCCGCCGCCCGCGTCCGCGCCGCAAGACAGGCGCTCGGCCCCGAAGTCGACCTTATGGTCGATGCGCACGGCACCTATACGGTGGCGGAAGCCAAGCGCTTCATCCATCTCGCCGGCGATCTCGATCTGGCCTGGTTCGAGGAGCCGGTCATCGCCGACGACAAATCCGGCATGGCCGAAGTGCGGGCGTCCGGCTCCATCCCGATCGCCACCGGCGAAAGTGAAGCGACGCGCTACGCCTTCCGCGACCTCGCCACGCTCAAGGCTGCTGACATCTTCCAGCCTGACCCCGCCTTCTGCGGCGGCATCAGCGAGGCGATGAAGATCGGCACCATCGCCAGTGCCTTCAATCTGCGCTTCGCGCCGCATCTGTGGGCCGGCGCGCCTTGCTTCTTTGCCGGGCTGCATGTCTGCGCTGCTTCGCCGGCCAGCTTTACCGTCGAATATTCGCTCGGCGCCAATCCGATGATCCACGATCTGATCGAGGAGACTGTCGAAGCAAAGGACGGTATGATAGCGATCCCCGAGAAGCCTGGACTGGGATTCACCCTTTCGGAACGGTTCCTGGAGGCGCACGCGATACGCGGCTGATCATGAAAGAAAAGAACCTTCTCGCGGAACTCGCCGCCTATCTGTTCTCGCACTCCGACAAGGCAACCGGCCGAACGCCGTCGGAGCGTGAACTGGCGGAGCATTTCGCCGTCAGCCGCGGCCAGATCCGCGAGGCGCTGGCCATTCTTGAAGCCATGCGCATCGTCGAGCGCCGAGCCAAGTCCGGCATCTACATCGACACCAAGCAGGCCAGCGTCGAGGCGATGGCGCTGTTTGCGCGGGCCGGCCTGCCGATCGATCCGATCCAGATCTACGAGACGGTCGAGTTGCGCAAGATCCATGAGATCAAGGCGGCCGAGCTTGCCTGCTCGCGCGCCACCGAGGAAAATTTCGAGCGGCTGCGCGAAATCCTGAAGGCTTCGGAAGACCGCATTGCGGCGGGCGAGGGCCTCGCCAAGGAGGACCGCGAATTTCACCTTGAGATCGTGCGCGCAACCAAGAACAGCGTTTTTCACAACATATGCAGCCTCTATTACCTGATGGGCGAGCAACGCCTGCCGATCTACTTCAACGATCCCGAACGCAGCATGCGCTCGCATGCCGAGCACATCCAGATCTACGAGGCGCTGCTGCGCCGCGACGGCAATCTCGCCCAGGCGCTGATGAGCGCCCATCTGCAAGGCGCGGAAAGCTACTGGAAAGGCCTGATCGAGGGTGGTGGGGCAGAACCTCACAGCCCAGCGCTCGAACCGGTCTGACATGCCTAAGATCCTGACGACACACACGCTGCACCCGCGCGCCTCCGCCATGCTGACCGGCGCCGGCGAACTCGTCGTCGCCTCCGCCCTCGATGCGGAGACGCTGGCGTCTGAAGCTGGGAATGCCGACATCATCATCGTTCGCGCCCCGCTGCCATCAGCGCTTTTCGAAGGGGCGACGAAGCTCCGGGCCGCAATCCGCCATGGCGCCGGGCTCGACATGGTTCCCATGGAAGCGGCCACGGCAGCCGGCGTGCTGGTGGCAAACGTGCCGGCGGTCAATGCGCGCTCGGTCGCCGAATACGTGATGCTCGCGGCGCTGGCGCTGCTGCGGCGCTTCCGCATGGTCGACCGCGACTTGCGGGCGAAGGGCTGGCTGGCCGGCCGCGATCACACCATTCTCGCCAGCGAGCTCGCCGGCAAGACGATCGGCATTGTCGGCTTCGGCGCCATCGGACAGGCAGTCGGCCACATCGCGGCGCATGGTTTCGACCTGAACGTGGTGGCGACGACGCGCAGCATGAGGCCGGCGCCGGACAGGGTCGGGTTCCTGTCGATCGATGCGCTGGTCGAGCAGAGCGACATCATCGTTCTGTGCTGCCCGCTGACAGCGGAGACGCGCGGCCTGATCAACCGCGGGCGCATCGGCCGAATGAAGCCGCACGCGCTGCTGATCAATATTTCGCGCGGGCCGGTGATCGACGACGAGGCGCTGATCGAAGCGCTGCAGAATGACCGTATCGGCGGTGCCGCGCTCGATGTCTTTGCGACGCAGCCGCTACCGCCCAATCACCCCTATTTCGGCTTCGACAATGTCATCGTCACGCCGCACATGGCCGGCATCACCGAGCAGTCGATGATGCGCATGGGCGTCGGTTCGGCTGATGAAACCTTGCTGGTGCTGGCCAACAAATTGCCGGTCAATCTGCGCAATCCCGAAGTGGTCAAGCACTACAGACGGAGGTTTCCAGCCGACGCCTGACGGCACCTCAACGGCCAAGCAGTGCCTCGATTTCCGCCGCGATGCGCAGGAGACGGTGGTCGTGGCCGTTACGCGCCACCAGCATCAGCCCGGCCGGGCGCGCCATTCCCGGCATCGGCAGCGAGATCGCGCAGAGGTCGAACTGGTTGGCGATCTGCGTGTTGCGCAGCAGAAGGCCTTCCGTACGCTCGCATAGAGCTTCGTCGCTGGTCATCGAAACGATGGTCGGCGCGGTGATCGGTGTGGTCGGCAGGGCCAGCACATCGACCGACGCCAGCCGATCGTCCATGGCGGCGACAAGCGCCGTGCGGCGGCGGATTGCCCTTATATAGGCCGTGGCCGGAACGGCGGCGGCGCGCGACAACGGCTCGCTCACCCGCGGATCGACCGGCGTCCTCGCACCTGCGGCCAACCAATCGGCGTGGACCTCGGCACCCTCCATTGCCGCGATCGAGGCCCGCTTGGTTACCGCGCGCAAATCGGCAAGGAGGTCATCGATGGACAGATCAGCGAGGCGTGCACCCGCAAGCTCTATCTTGCGAGCACACCGGTCGAACGCCGCCGAGACCTCTTCTTCCGTATCCTCGAAGAGCGCGCCGCGCGGAATGCCGATGCGCAGTCCGGCAAACGGAAGCGGAACCAGAGCCACAGTCTCCTCGCCCGCCATCACCGCGTCGGCTGCGGCACATTCGGCGACGGTGCGGGCAAGCGGGCCAATAGAGTCCAGCGTGGCCGACAACGGGAGAACGCCATCACGCGGCACCCGGCGCGCCGTCGGCTTGAACCCGACGACACCGTTCAGCGATGCCGGAATGCGCACCGAACCGCCGGTGTCAGAACCGATCGAGATCTCGCTCGTGCCTTCGCCGACGGATACACCGGCGCCGGAAGATGAGCCGCCCGCAATCCGGCTGGCGTCGGTCGCATTGCCGGGCGTGCCGTGATGCGGGTTGACGCCGATCGCGGTGAAGGCGAATTCGGTCATGTTGGTCTTGCCGAGGATGACGGCGCCGGCTTGCCGCAGCCGCCGCACGACAGCAGCGTCTCGCAATGCCGGCGCCGCGGTGCTGAGCAACAATGAACCGGCTGTGGTCGGCTCGCCGGCGACATCGAACAGATCCTTGATCGATACGATCGCTCCATCGAGCGGTCCAAGTGTGACTCCGGCCTTACGCCTGGTATCGGCGGCATCGGCTGCTGCCCGTGCGGCTTCCGGATAGAGTTTTACGAATACGCTTTCATTGTCGGCGCGGACGGCGAGACGCGAAAGGACGACTTCGAGGCGGTCGCGGGCAGATTGCATTTCGGTGTCGGACTCCGGACGCCTGCAACGTCTTACAGGCAACGACTGGTGCGTGACCTGCAGAGACATAACCCGGCACAAGCACATTTGCACCCTGTCGAACGGAAGGAGACCTGATGCTCTACAAAGGCAGCTGCCACTGCGGGAAGATCGCCTTCGAGGTCGAAGGCGATCTGACCGGAGCCGTGCGATGCAATTGCTCGATCTGCTCGCGCAAGGGCGCGCTGCTATGGGCCGTGCCGCACGAGGCATTGCGGGTGCTTGCCTGGGGCGACGATCTTGGCAAATACACCTTCGGCAACCATGTCATCGCCCACCGGTTCTGCCGGACTTGCGGCATCCATCCCTTCGCCGAGGACGTCAGCGAAGGGGGCGAACGAAGCGCCTACGTCAATCTCCATTGCATAGACGGATTGGACTTTGCCGCTGTGCCGGTTTTCGACTTCGACGGCCGCGCGGTTTGACTGTTCCTCACCTGTCGGCTGCCTTTGGGCCGAGAAAGAACGCCGCCAAGGCCGCCAGCACCGTCGCGATTCCGCAATAGGCGAAAGCACTGGCAACCCCGGCATTGTCGACCAGCAGGCCGCCGAAAACAGCACCCAGTGCGATGGCCACCTGGAACGTGGCGACCATCAGCCCGCCGGCGCTTTCGGCCTGGTCGGGAGCGGCTCGCACCAGCCAGGTTTGCAGCCCGACCGGCACCGCACCGAAGGCAAAGCCCCAAGCGGCAACCGCCATTGCCGCCACCACGGGTGAGGCACCGAGAACGAGCAGCATGAGCGCTGACAATGCAATCAGCAGAGGCGCCAGGCCGACGGCTGCCTTGAGGTTGCGCTCGGCCATGAAGCCGCCGGCGAAATTGCCGAAGAACCCACCAATGCCGTAAGCGAGCAGCACCAGCGAGATCGTTTCGATATCCAGTGCCGGAACGTTCTCGAGAAATGGCCGGACATAGGTGAAGCCGGCAAAGTGTCCCGAGGCCACCAGCAGCACCACCAGAAGTGCTGCCCTGATCGTCGACCGCTTCATCACCTCCAACAAGGTGCGAAAACTGGCAACGCCCGCCGGCGGCAACCTCGGAATGGTGGCGATCTGCACCAGCAGCGCCAGGGCGCCGACGACAGCTGCGATCATGAAGGCGGTGCGCCATCCCCAGATGTCGCCGACATAGGCGCCAACCGGGGCCGCAGTGACGGTGGCGACCGAAACGCCGGTGAGGATGATCGACATGGCGCGCGGCATCAGCCGCATCGGCACGAGCCGCAACGCCATCGCCGCCGACATCGACCAGAAGCCGCCGAGGCTGATCCCGAGCATGATGCGGGCGATCAGAAGAACGGGAAGCGAGGACGCAAACGCCGCCAGGAGGTTCGACAGGATCAGGAGCACGGTCAGTCCCCACATGACTAGCCTGCGGTCCAGCCGTTTGGTGATGATAGCCATGGTCGGGGCGGCGATCGCGCCGACAACGGCCGTCGCTGTCACCGCTTGGCCGGCAGTGCCCTCCGTGACACCGAGGTCCTGCGCCAGCGGCGTCAGCAGGCTGGCAGGCAGGAATTCTGCGGTCACCAGCCCAAAGACACCGAGCGCGAGGGATACGACCGCCCCCCACGCCGGCTCGGCTCGTTCGTCGGTTTCCGCGGGATCGAGAACGGCGTCGATGACGCCTGTCGCGGGTTCGGTCATGGTGGGATCTCCGATCTGGTTGCAGCGCAGCATTTGGCTGCAGTGCAACATAGGGAGTGACCGTCTGGAGTTTCCATGCTAGAAACACCATCATGCTTGACCATTCGTCCAAAGTTCCGGTTACCGGCGATCCGCTGACGGACATATTGCGCGGGTTGCGGCTCGACGGCGTCGAATATGGCCGCTGTGAAATGCAGGAGCCGTGGGGCCTCCAGTTTCCGGCCCAGACGGCGGCGCGGTTTCATTTCATCGGCCGCAAGGGATGCTGGTTGCAGCAGCCCTCCGGCGAATGGGTCGAGCTCAAGGTGGGCGACGCGGTGCTGCTGCCGCGCGGTGCGGCACACGTCCTGGCGAGCGAGCCGGGCGCCGAGGCTTCGCCGATCCAGGGCTACGACGTCGCCGAGGTCTGCAAGAACGTTTACTGCATGTCCAACGAAGGCTGCCGGCCGGGGACGCTGCTGTTTTTCGGCAGCATGTATTTCAATCTCGACGGTTTGCACCCGTTGCTCGGCATGATGCCGGACGTGATGCGCGCGCACGAGTTGGAAGCCTATGAACCCGGTATCCCGCATCTGCTGGAGGCGATGGCGCGCGAGGTGACGATGGAACGCGTCGGCTCCGGCGGCATTCTGGCACGGCTTGCCGATGTGCTGGCCGCCACCGTCATCCGGTCATGGGTCGAGCGCGGCTGCGGCGACTCGTCCGGATGGATCGCGGCGGTGAGAGATCGGGAGATTGGGCGCGTGCTGGCCGCGATCCACCTCGAACCGGACCGCGATTGGACCGTGGAAACGCTCGCCAGGATGATGGGCGCCTCGCGATCGGGTTTCGCGGAACGCTTCGCGACGATCGTCGGCGAAACCCCGGCCAGGTATGTCACCCAGGTGAGAATGCACCAGGCACGGCAATGGTTGGTCCGCGACCGGCTGAAGATTTCCGTCGTCGCCGCTCGCCTCGGTTATGAATCCGACGCGTCGTTCAGTCGGGCGTTCAAGCGCGTCATCGGATCGGCTCCCAGCCATTTTCGGGCCGAGGAACAGGCTGAGACCCGCCAAGCCGGCTAAACCTGGACAGAGGCTTCAAGCCGCTTAGCATCCTCCCGCCCAAGGAGTGCGCTTAGCCCGCGTGGCGGAGACTAATCCCGCTACCCTTGTCGAACAGCACCACCTTGTCCGGATCCCAGGCAAAGCGCACCGGCTGCTCGATCTCGACATCGGTTCTGGCCGGCACCGTGGCCCGCAGCATGGCGTCGCCGACCCGCAGGGTCAGGATCTTTTCGACGCCATGGTTCTCGACATCGTGGACGCGCGCTTCCACCGGCGCCCCGCTCTCGAGATAGACATCCTCGGGACGAATACCGAAGACGCGCGGGCGACCGACGGTCGCACCGCTCGTCTTGGCACCCCCCGTAAAAGGCAGCTCGAAATTCAGCGGTGCCATCACCGCGCGGCCGTCGACGAGCTTGCCGTCGATGAGGTTCATCGGCGGCGAGCCGACGAAGCTCGCCACATAGGTGTCGCGCGGATTGTTGTAGATCTCATACGGCGTGCCGGTCTGGACGATGCGTCCATGATTGAGCACGCCAACCTTGTCGCCCATCGACATCGCCTCGATCTGATCGTGCGTGACAAACAGAAAGGTCTGACCAAGGTTCATTTGGATGTTCTTCAGCTCGGTGCGCAGCGCCTCGCGCAGCTTGGCATCGAGCGCCGACAGCGGCTCATCCATCAGGAACACGCGGGGCTTCCTGACGATGGCGCGACCAATCGAGACGCGCTGCATCTCACCACCAGAAAGGCGATCCGTCTTGCGGTCGAGCAGATGCTCGATGCGCAAGGTCCTGGCAACGCGGTCGACGCGCGTCTTGATCTCGTCGGGCTCGATACGGCGGATTTTGGGCTTCAGCGGGAATTCGAGATTCTCGCGCACCGTATAGCGCGGATAAAGCGAGTATTGCTGCAGAACCAGCGCCACGTCGCGCTCGGCCGCGCCCCAGTCAGCGACGTCAGCGCCGTCGATGAATATCTGCCCCTCGTCCGGCTTTTCCAGGCCGGCGATCATGCGCAGCGTCGTCGTCTTGCCGGCGCCGGTCTCGCCGAGCAGCACGAAGAACTCGCCGTCGGCAATGTCGAGATTGAGCCCGGTCAACGCGGTGTGATTGCCGAATGTCTTCGAAATGTTCTTGAGCTGGATATGGGCCATCAGAGTCTCACCCCCAGCGAATTGCCGCTTGTCGTGTCGAAGAAGTGCGCCTGCGCCGGGTCGAGCTTGGCGAAGACCTGGGCCCCCGGCTTGCCCACGAAACCGGAACGGGTGCGGGCGCGCAACATCTGTGCCCCGACCTTGAGGTCGACGATATCGTAGGAGCCGAGCGGTTCGATGATGCGCGCCTCGACCGGCAGATAACCGTCCGCCGGCTCGCGCGAGACCATCACTCCTTCGGGGCGGATGCCGAGTGCAAGGCGGCCCTGCTCGCCGCGCGCGGCGGCGCGCTGGCCGACAAGGTCGGCCCGGAAAAGGAACCCTTCCGCGGCCCCGTCGACGGTGACCCTGGCGCCGGAGCCGTTCATCGTCACCGCCGCGTTGGCGACGTTCATCACAGGCGAGCCAACGAATTGCGCGACAAACAAATTGGCCGGGTGCGTATACACTTCCGATGGGCTGCCTACCTGTTGCAGAACGCCCTCGTGCATAATGACGATGCGGTCGGCAAGGCTCATCGCCTCGATCTGGTCGTGGGTGACGTAGATGGTGGTCGAGCCCTGCTTGATGTGCAGCCGCTTGATCTCGGCGCGCATCTCCTCGCGCAGCTTGGCGTCGAGCGCGCCGATCGGCTCGTCCATCAGCATCGCCTTCGGCCGCCGCACCAGCGCCCGGCCGATCGCCACGCGCTGCATGTCGCCACCCGACAGCGCCGACGGCTTCTTGCCGAGCAGGTCGGTGATCTGCAGCACTTTGGCGACCGAGCGAACCTCGCCGTCGATCTCCGCCTTGCTCTTGCGCATGGCGCGCAACGGAAAGGCGATGTTCTCGTAGACGCTCATATGCGGATAGAGCGAGAACGATTGGAACACCATGGCGATGTCGCGGTCGGCAGCCTTGAGATGCTGGACCGGCTTGCCGTCGATGAGGACATCGCCGCCGTCGATCGTCTCCAGCCCGGCGATGGCGCGAAGCGTCGTCGTCTTGCCGCAGCCCGACTGGCCGAGCAGCACGATGAACTCGTTGTCGTCGATCTTGAGATTGAGGTCCTTGATGACCTGGACGGCGCCAAAGAATTTCTGGACGCCACGAAGCTCGATCTGGGTCATGGGTGACCTTCTTTTTCCGGCGTGCCGGTCGCCTGCGGCTTCTGCCTTGGACCGACCCAGCCGGTGATCATGAACGTCAGCAGCCCGACGATGATGATCGTCAGCCCGTAGCGGTGCAGGAAGAGATTCCACGGCTGACAGAGCGCGATGATGCCGCACACCATCACGATCTCGGCCGTGCGCTGGATTGTAGCATGGCGGATCATTTACGGATCGCTCCGAAGGACATGCCGCGCAGGAGATGGTTGCGCAACAGGAAGGTGAAGATGGCGACAGGCAGCAGGAACAGGAAGGTTCCGGCGGCAATCACCGTCCAATCCGACAGGCCGGAACCGACCTGGCTTGGAATGAAGGGCGGTGCCGTCTGGGCGCGTCGGTTGGTCATGATCAGCGCGAAGGCATATTCGTTCCATGCGGTGATGAAGCAGAACACGGCGGTGGCGGCGATGCCGGTGGCCGCCTCTGGCAGTACGATCTTGAAGAAGGCTTCCATGCGCGTATAGCCGTCGACGAGGGCCGCCTCCTCGTACTCCTTCGGAATTTCGTCCATGAACCCCTTCATCAGCCATACAGAGAAGCTGAGGTTGAAGGCGGTGTAGAGGATGATCAGGCCCCAATGCGTGTCGTTGAGGCCGACGACCCGGTACATCAGGAACATCGGGATCGCCACCACGACTGGCGGCAGCATGCGCGTCGACAGGATGAAGAAGAGCAGGTCCTGTTCCCCCTTTATCTTGAAGCGCGAGAACCCGTAAGCCGTGAAGGTGCCCATGCCGACGGCGAGGATCGTCGAGGTGATAGCTACGATCAGCGAATTCATGAAGCGGTTCGGATAGCCGGACCACTGCACGTCACCCCGGCCCGAGCGCACCACCTTCTCGCCGCCATCAAACACCAGCCGCTCCCACCACGGGGCGGCGGCATATTGTTCCGGCGTCGGCGCAGTGCGCAACTGCGAGCGCTTGGTGAACAGCTTGACGAAGGGCGATATCTCAGGCTGGAACACCACAGTCGGTGGAATGGTGGTGGCAAGGTTGCGCGGCTTGAACGCCGTCGAAGCTATCCAGTAGATCGGCGCCAGGAAGATCATTGTGATGATCAGCACACCGACGATGGCCAGCTTGTTGAGCGAACGCTCGGTAGAGGTGGTGACAGCGGCCATTCTAGCGCTCCTTCACCTTGTTCAGGTATTTGACGTAGATGTTGGTGATCGCCAGGATCATGATCAGCACGATGTAGGCCAGCGCGCAGGAGCGCCCGGTCTGCCATTCCTGGAACGCCATCTTGTAGAGCCGGATCGAGATCACCTCGGTGGTTGGCTGGCTGGTCAGGATGTAGGCAAGATCGAAGGTCTTGAACGCCTCCATGGTGCGAAAGATGATCGCGATCATCAGGATCGGCGCGACCAAGGGCAGCGTAATGCGAAAGAACGTATAGAACGAGCCGGCGCGGTCGATCGCGGCCGCCTCGTAGAGGTGCTTCGGCACCGCCGACAGGCCGGCGAGCGACAGCAGCATGACGAAGGGCGACCACATCCAGATGTCGGTGATGGCAACCGCGTAGAGCGCCATGTCGGGGTTGGACAGCCACTCGAAGGAGCCGAGGCCGAGCGTATAGTTGATGATGCCGAAGGACGGATCGTAGAGCAGTTTCCAGAACAGGCCGACAACAGCCATCGACAGCATCATCGGCAACAGCAGCAGTGTCGTCAGCAGGCCCTTCAACGGGATATCCCGGTTGAGCAGCAACGCCACGCCGAAGCCGACGATGACCTGGCCGACCACTGAGACGATGACGTATTTGGCGGTGATGGCGAAATTCGACCAGATGAACGGGTCGTTGAGCAGCTCGCGGTAATTCTGCAGTCCGACGAAAGTTGCCGGTGCCGCGCTCGATGCGCGAAAGTCGGTGAACGAATAGCCGAGCGAATAGAGCAATGGAAAGATGTTGAAGACGATCAGGAAAACGATCGTCGGAATGATGAAGAGATTGCGGATCGTAAGGTCGCTCATACCGCGGGCGGCGGAGCGCGACTTGGGATCCAGCGTGGTCATGACTGCAGTGGCCAAGGCCCGTTCCTCCGGAAAAGAAAACGGAAGGGGCGGGCTCCCGCCCCCTCCGAGCGTTAGTGCCGTTTACTTCACGCGGTTGTATTTCTTGAACGTCGCGTTCCAGTCCGCGGCGAGCGCATCGAGCACTTCCTTGGCCGTGCCCTGATTGCCGGTGATGTACGGATAGACGCGTTGGTTCATCTGGATAAGCAGCTCGGCATATTCCGGCGTCGCCCAGAAGTCCTTCACCTTGAACATGGTTTCGTAGAAGGCCTTGTTGTAAGGCGTGGCGTTCTGGAATTCAGGCGACTCGAGCACCTTGGCACTTGCCGTGTAACCGCCGAGTTCCGCCCATTTCTTCTGCGTCTCATCCTTGATGAACCATTCCAGGAACTTCATCGCCTCTTCCTGATTCTGCGAATAGGAGATGACGGAGATGCCCTGGCCGCCGAGCGCCGCGAACTGGTCGCCGTTCGGTCCTGGAGGGTTGGCGAAGAAGCCGGTGGCCTTGGCGTTCGGGTTCGAGGCTTCGTTGATGAGCGCCGGGAAGAAGGCGAAGTAGTTCATGCTCATCGCCGCCAGGTTCTCGGTGATCGCTTGGTTGTCCTCGATGAAGAAGCTCTTGGCCCAACCAGGAGGGGTGAAGGAATAGAGCTCCTTGTAGGCCTCGAGCGCCTTCACGTTCTGCTCAGAGTTGATGATCCCGTCGACCTTGTAAGTGGAATAGTCGCCAAGTTCGCCGCCGAAGGAGAAGATGGCGTTCTCGACGCCCATCACCAGAGCGTCGTACGAATTATCGGTGTAGATGGCGACGCCGTAGCGCTTCTCGTCGGGACGGTGGAAGAATTCAGCGATGTCGCGCAGCTGCTTCCAGTCCTTCGGCACGCCGAGATCGTAGCCGTACTTCGCTTTGAAGGCTTCCATCTCCTTCGGGTCTTCGAACCAGTCCTTGCGATAGGACCAGCCGACCGCATCGCCCTCGGCCGGTATCGACCAGTATTTGCCGGAGTTGGACGGATATTCGGCGTAGTATTTCACCGTCGCCGGCGCCATCACTTCCTTCAGATTGTGCTTGTTGAAGAAGTCGGTGAGGTCGACATAGTGACCTGCCTCGGAGGCCGCGCCGATCCACTGGGAATCGCCGACGACCATGTCGTAGGCGCTGCCCTTGGCGTTGAACTCGGTGAACGCCTTGGTCTGGAAATCCGGCCACGGCGTCGTCTCGACCGTGACCTTCACGCCGCTCTCGGCCTCGTAAAGGTTGACGAGCTCCTGCAAATAGTTCGCCGGATCCCATTCAGCCCAGAATATGGTGAGTTCCTTATCCTGCGCGTAGACGGACGTTCCGCAGGCGAGCACTAAGCCGATACCAGCAAGCATGCTGGTCATTGTCTTGCGCATAATGATTTCCTCCCTTGTGCGCATTCTACCGTATCACGCGAGCCGGCGGTGAGCCGACCCTGGTAGTTCCTCCGTGGTGGCAGCGTTCCGGTTCCGAGCCTCCTCGCCCGGCCGGAATGGATCGCAGCCCTCACTTTTAACCTGCTGTATTGTCCTGATCTGGTATTACCAATTTCGGACACACGTCAAGCTCTTTCTTGGACGATGGCAGCCCCTCAGACAAGCGGATTCCAGCAACATCTGTCTGTTTTTCTTAAATTTTCCTACTCCTTGATACGCAAGGGCCTTGTTCGCGCTACGGCACGTCGACTATTGTGAGTAATCAGCATCCCCATCTGGTCGAACCAGATCGATACTATTCCGCAGCTGTTGCCGGCGCGCTTCTGCCTCCTTCGGTTGCCGATTCCATCACCGCAGCCCGTACTAGGGCGCCGGCTGCCCATTGCGCTACCGACATCATCTTGCGGCTATCCAGCCCCCATATATCCTTTAGTATGATGAGCACTTCGACACCGAAGATCAACGACAGGGCCTGCGCCAGGCGCTTGAATTCGCGTGGCGGCAGCCGGTTCTTGAGCGGTGCGATCGCGTCCTTGAGCAGATCGACGCGATGGCCGCGCGTGAAGGCCGGCTCGCTGCCCAGCGTGCCGGCCTGCCGCCGCGCCCACTGGTCGAGCGACAGCTTCAGCGCCGCCTTGAACGTCGCCTCAAAGGCTTCGATGCGCGGCATGGCCGTGTCGAACAGTTCGATGACGCGGCGCTCGGGATCGGCCGAGGCCGATTTCCAGCTGAGAATCGGCCCAAGCCCCTCGTCGACCACCGCCTGCACCAGCGCCGCCTGGCTTGGAAAATACCGATAGGCGGTGGCGCGGGAGACTTGCGCTGCTTCGGCGACCTCGCTGACCGAGGGCGTGGCGCCCGCCTGCATCAGCCTTGTCGCCGTCTCCAGCATCAACCGCCTTGTGCGGGCGCGCGGCCCGCGCGCCGCTTCAGAACCGGCATCGTCGGGCACTGCCGCTGGTTGACGTGAGACATTCATGTCAATATGATACGCACGTCTCAAAAAATTGCAATGGCCTTTCGCGCTGTCGAACGACCGAGGCAAAAGAGCGGCCGGCGGCAACGCCGAGTGCGCCTCGAACCGGGGAAACGCAATGAAACGCATCTATGTGGTGGGCACTGCCGACACCAAGGGTGAGGAACTCGCCTTTCTGGCCGATGCGGTCGCCGCCACCGGTGCTGCTGTCGCCCGCGTCGACGTCGGAACGCGCAACGCGACCGTGCCGGTCGATGTCTCGGCCGAAGAGATCGCCGGCCACCATCCCGACGGCAGCACTGCCGTGCTGGGCGTCGACGACCGCGGCACCGCGGTGGCGGCAATGGCCATCGCCTTCACCCGATTTGTCCAGTCGCGCACCAATATATCCGGCATGATCGGTATCGGCGGTGGCGGCGGCACTTCGATCATCACATCAGGCATGCGCGCGCTGCCGCTCGGCCTGCCCAAGATCATGGTCTCGACGCTCGCCTCGGGCGACACGGCGCCCTATGTCGATATCTCCGACATCGTCATGATGCCGTCAGTGACCGACATGGCCGGCCTGAACCGGCTGTCTCGTGTCGTGCTGCACAACGCCGCCCAGGCGATATCGGGCATGGCTGCGAAACCAGCGCCGCCGCCCGACGGCAAACCGTCGATCGGCCTCACCATGTTCGGCGTCACCACGCCATGCGTGACTTCCATCGCCGAGCAGCTTCGTTCGAGCTATGACTGCATGGTCTTTCACGCCACCGGTACCGGCGGCCGCAGCATGGAAAAGCTGGCCGATAGCGGCTTGCTGTCCGGCGTCATCGATATCACGACGACAGAGGTCTGTGACCTCCTGCTCGGCGGCGTTCTGCCGGCGACCGAAGACCGCTTCGGCGCGATCGCCCGCACGAAACTGCCCTATGTCGGCTCGGTCGGCGCGCTCGATATGGTGAATTTCTGGGCGCCACCGACTGTTCCACAACGCTATCGCGGGCGGCTGTTTTACGAGCACAATCCTAACGTGACGCTGATGCGCACGACACCTGACGAAAGCCGCAAGATCGGCGAATGGATCGGCACCAAACTGAGCTTCTGCGACGGCCCGGTCCGGTTCCTCATTCCCGAAAAAGGCGTCTCGGCGCTCGACATTGACGGCGGCGCCTTCTTCGACCCTGAAGCCGATGCAGCACTCTTCGAGGCTATCGAACGTACGATCATACCGGACAACACGCGCCGAGTGACGCGCCTGCCACTGCACATCAACGATCCCGAATTCGCCAAGGCTGCGGTTGCGGCTTTTCTCGACATCGCCAGACAGTGAGAGACGAAGCCATGCCCGCGATACCGCGCAAAAAGATCCTGGAAAAATTCCGCAAGATGATTGCCGGCGGCGTGCCGATCGTCGGCGGCGGCGCCGGCACCGGCCTTTCGGCCAAGGCCGAGGAGGCCGGCGGCCTCGACCTGATCATCATCTACAATTCCGGCCGCTACCGCATGGCCGGGCGCGGCTCGGCTGCCGGCCTGCTCGCCTATGGCAACGCCAACGAGATCGTCAAGGAAATGGCCTACGAGGTGCTGCCGGTGGTCAAGAAGACGCCGGTGCTGGCCGGCGTCAACGGCACCGATCCCTTCGTCATCATACCGCTGCTGCTGACCGAGCTGAAGACGATGGGTTTTTCCGGCGTGCAGAACTTTCCGACCATCGGCCTGTTCGACGGCCAGATGCGGCAAAGTTTCGAGGAAACCGGCATGGGCTTTGGGCTCGAGGTCGACATGATCGCCGCGGCACACGAGCTCGATCTCCTGACCACGCCCTACGTGTTCAACCCCGATGAAGCGCGCGCCATGACTAAGGCGGGCGCTGACATCGTCGTCGCTCATATGGGGGTAACCACCGGCGGCTCGATCGGCGCGACGTCGGCCAAGTCGCTCGACGACTGCGTGACGGAGATCGACGGCATCGCTGAAGCGGCGCGTGTCGTGCGCAAGGACGTCATCCTGCTTTGCCATGGCGGGCCGATCTCGATGCCGGACGACGCCCGGTACATTCTCGAACGCTGCAAGGGTCTGCACGGCTTCTACGGCGCCAGCTCGATGGAGCGGCTGCCGGCAGAAGCGGCGATCGCCAGGCAGACTGCGGATTTCAAGGCCGTCACGATCGGCGCCCCGAACGCCATCGCGAAATAAGGAAAGGAGCGAGACGATGACCGACAAGAGCAAGGTGTTCGTGTATCCGAAGGATGTCAGCGCCTTCGGCTTCGACTGGGGCAGGCTGTCGCTGACGGTGGCGCCCGAAGTGAATGGTGCTGCGCGCTTTTCCGGCGGCGTCGTCGACCTACCGTCCGGCAAGGGTCACACGCGCCACAACCATCCAGGTGCTGAAGAGATCATCTTCGTCATATCAGGCAATGGCGAGCAGATGGTCGAGGACGAGAACGGCAATCCGGTGGTTGAGAAGGTCGGGCCCGGTTGCACCATCTATGTGCCGGAAAGCCGCTTCCACTCGACGCTGAACACCGGCGATGGGCCGATGCAGCTCTTCGTCGTCTATTCGCCGGCCGGGCCGGAACGGGCGCTGCGGGAGTTACCCGATTTCAGGCTGGTGCCGGCGGGTGGGGAATAATTTCCTCTGGGCAGCGCTGCCGTCTGATTATGAAGCTCCACCTCTGTTCCAGCCCCTGCCCCGGTCGCCGAACATGACGTAGCCGGTGTCGGTGACCGCCACGGTGTCCTCCAGCTTGATGAAGCCGCGCGTCGGGTGAAGCATCGTCGTCTCGACCGAGAGCACCATGTTTTTCTCCAGCGGCTTTTCGGCATAGGTGCCTTCATAGGTCACCGGATGGTTGGTCATCAGGAATGGCGCTTCATGCGTGATCAGTCCCATGCCGTGGGCGAAGAAATCGGTATAGGGCGCAACCTTGGATTTCTTCAGCACGCTCTGCGCGTGGGAGATCATGTCCCCACCCAGCGTACCGGCGCGTACCTTGGAAAAGGCCGCCTGCTGCACCGCCTCGACTTCGGCCAATAGATCCTCGAGTTCGGCATCCGGCTCACCCAGAATGCCCATGCGGCAGAGGTCGCCGATATAGCCGTGATAATTGCCGCCTGAGTCGATCGACATCACCTCGCCCTTCTTCCATGCCTGCGGCGAGGCGGCGCGGTTGTGGCTGGAGCCCAGCGTCAGCAGGCAATATTCGAAATGCGCGCCGCGATTGGTCTCCTCGCGCCGCAGCTGCTCGATGATCTCGGCCTTCGTCGTGCCTTCGCGTGCCCAGGCAATGGTTGCCAGCATGGAATCGGTGATCCGTTCAGAGGCGGTGCGCAGCTTCTCCAGCTCAGCTTCCGTCTTGATCGCCCGCATCCGCTCCAGCATATCAGTCGCATCGATCAGCTTGGCGTCCGGCAATGCCTTGCGGATCAGTGTGTAGGCATCCGACGGCAGGAAAGCTGGCTCGATGCCGATGCGGGCGTCGCCCTTGCCGATTTTCGCCAGGTGCTCGACCGCGAGATTGGCGGCGTCGAGCGTGCCCCAGCAGGCGGCGTGCAAGGTCGGCGTCCAGAACGGGTTGTTCTGGTGCTCGGCGCCCTCCATGCGGTTGCCGATATAGGCGGCGTGGTCCGGCCCACCCTTCTCGTAAACCACGATAGGCAGATAGCGGCTGTGGCCGATCGCATCCATGCCGGCGAAGAAGATGAACTTATAGCCACCAAGCAGATATTGCGTGTTGTGCTTGGAGGTGGCGAGCAGTACATCGATGCTGGCCTCCTCCATCAGCTGATCGACCCTTGCATGATCGAACGGGATGGTGCTGACGGCATTCTTGCCCGGGGCGACGTTCATCTTTCTCTCTCCCTGAATTCCCTGGCCGGCCGCTCGGATCTCCGGCGGTGTCCAATCTGGTCCTACTAGATAAGTCTGGTCCTACCAGATAAGGTCGGGTTGAACCGCTTCCCTGTAACTGGTCCAGCGGACGAAATTTTCAAAGCCACACGAGGATGCGCCAAATCCGTCTCTGGCGAAACCCTCGGCAAGGCTCATAATCATCCTTGCAAGGATGCCGTCCGGCGTCCGAGGGTACTGGCCCACCCGGCCGGGTGGCTGAGAGGGACGGAGTTCGATCATGTCAGATGTCACGATTTCCAGACGCACCGTACTTGCCGGTTCGGCACTCCTGCTGGCTTCGACGGCGCTGCCGACCATCGCTCTGGCACAGACGCCGAAGAAAGGCGGGCGGCTGGTCGTCGCCGCCGATTCCGAGCCGCGCAATCTCAACCCGGCGATCGTCGCTTCCAACGGTGTGTTCTTTATCTCGAGCAAAATCGTGGAAACTCTGGCCGAGGCTTCCTTCGACGGCAAGGACGGGCTCGACCCGCGTCTGGCGATAGGCTGGGAGGGCGCCGCCGACGGCCTGTCGGTAACGTTCAAATTGCGCGACGGCGTCAAATGGCACGACGGCAAACCCTTCACCTCCGCCGACGTCGCCTTCTCGGCGCTGCAAATCTGGAAGCCGCTGCAGAATCTCGGCCGGACCGTGTTCAAGGATCTGGAGACCGTCGACACGCCGGACGAACTGACGGCGGTGTTCAAGTTCGCCAAGCCGACGCCGTTCCAGCTGATCCGAAACGCCTTGCCGGCGCTGAGCAGCGTGGTGCCCAAGCACATCTATGAGACAGGAAAGATCGAAGAGAATCCGGCCAACAACGCGCCTGTTGGTACCGGCCCGTTTAAATTCGCCGAACACAAACCCGGCGAATATTATCGGCTGGAGAAGAATGCCGACTATTGGGGCAAGGACCAACCTTACCTCGACGAGATCATCTATCAAGTGCTGCCCGACCGCACCTCGGCGGCAAGCGCGCTTGAGGCGGAAGAAATCCAGCTCGCCGCGTTTTCCGCGGTGCCGTTGGCCGACCTCGACCGCATCTCCAAGGTGCCTGGCCTCAAGGTGATCACCAAGGGCTATGAGGGGCTGACCTATCAGCTCGTCGTCGAGATCAACCATCGCCGCAAGGAGCTGGCCGACCTGAAGGTGCGCCAGGCGATCGCCCACGCCATCGACAAGGATTTCGTCGTCAAGACGGTGTTCCTCGGCTATGCCGCCACAGCCACCGGCCCGGTGCCGAAAAACGATCCGCAGTTCTATACCGCCGACGTGCCGACCTATGCCTTCGACGTCGCCAAGGCCAACGCCTTGCTCGACGAAGCCGGCTACAGCAAGGGAGACGACGGCAAGCGCTTTTCGCTGAAGCTGCTGCCGGCGCCCTACTTCAACGAAACCAAGCAGTTCGGCGACTATCTGCGCCAGGCGCTCGCCGCCATTGGCATCGACGCCCAACTGGTCAACAACGACTCGGCCGCGCATATCAAGGCCGTCTACACCGACCACGCCTTCGACCTTGCTGTCGGGCCGCCGGTGTTCCGCGGCGACCCGGCGATCTCGACCACCATTCTGGTGCAGAGCGGCATTCCGGACGGCGTGCCTTTCTCAAACCAGGGCGGCTACAAGAACGACGAACTCGACGCCCTCATCGCCAAGGCATCCGAGACGCTCGACCCCGCCGCGCGGACGGAACTTTACAAGGAGTTTCAAGAAAAGGTCGCAGCCGAACTGCCGCTGATCAACGTCGCCGAATGGAGCTTCATCAGTGTCGCGCGTGACTCGGTCAGGAATATCGCCAACAACCCGCGCTGGGCGGTGTCGAACTGGGCGGACACCTGGCTGGAGGGGTGAACTGCGGCCTTGCAGATCGACTGTCCGGGTGCTCAGGTTTGACAATGAGAGTTCCTTCGCGCCCCCCTCTGTCCTGCCGGACATCTCCCCCACGAGGGGGGAGATCGGCTGTCGTCCGGCCTTTCGCCAATCTCCAACGTTGCCGGACTGAGCGAGGCGCCAAAGCTGCCAATCTCCCCCCAAGTGGGGGAGATGTCCGGCAGGACAGAGGGGGGCGCCGTAGGGCGCGGCACCGAAGACTTGGCTCTCCTATCAGCTTCGCGCCATGACCCGCGCGCTTCTTCTCCTTCGCCGTCGCCTCGTCGGCAGCGTCTTCGTGCTGCTGATTGTCGTCATCGGCACCTTCCTTTTGCTGGAAGCAGCGCCCGGTGACGCTGTCGACGCCTATATCGCCTCGACCGGCGGTGACGCCGGCATGATCGAATTGCTGCGTCATCGCTGGGGCCTCGACCAGTCGGCGCTGACGCGGCTGGCGAACTACCTCTGGGCGCTGCTGCACCTCGACCTTGGCCAGTCCGTCACCTTTTCGCGGCCGATCCGCGACGTGATCCTCGAACGCCTGCCCAACACGCTGCTGTTGATGGTCAGCGCCACCGCGCTCTCCTTCGGGCTCGGCTCGGCACTCGGCATCTATGCCGGCGCCAGGCCCGCTAGCTTTCGCGACCGCTTCCTGTCGATTGGCTCGTTGGCGCTCTATGCAGTACCGGGCTTCTGGCTCGGCCTAGTGCTGATCATCATCTTTGCCGTCGACCTGCGCTGGTTTCCGATCGGCGGCATCGAGAGCATCGCGTCGGGCAAGACCGGCCTCGACCGCGCGGTGGATATTGCCCGCCATCTCGTCCTGCCGGTGTCGGCCCTCGGCTTCATCTATCTGGCGCTCTATCTGCGCATGATGCGCGCCGGCATGGCCGAAGTCTGGCGGCAGGATTTCGTCCTCGCCGCTCGCGCCAAAGGCCTGTCCCGCCGCCGCATCGTGCTCGCTCACGTTGCCCGCAACGCGCTGTTGCCGCTGGTCACCATGCTCGGCCTGCAATCGGCGCAGATGCTCGGCGGCAGCGTCGTCATCGAAAGCGTCTTTTCGGTGCCCGGCCTTGGCCGGCTGGCGCAGGAAGCGGTGGCCGCGCGCGACACGCCGCTGTTGCTCGGCATCATTCTCGTCAGCGCCGTTATGGTTATCATCATCAACCTTCTCGTCGATATCGCCTACGCTTTCCTCGATCCGCGCGTCGGCGCCAGCGAGACCAGCGCGTGAGCCCGTTTCGCCGCTTTCTTCGCACGCCGGAAGCGATCGCCGGCGCGATCATTCTGGCGGCGCTGTTCGCCATGGCGCTTGCCGCACCGCTATTCTTTCCCGGCGATCCGCAGGCTATTGCCGGGCCGGCGCTGCTGCCGCCCTTTCAGGACTGGTCGCTGCCGCTCGGCACCGATCGGCTCGGCCGTGACGTGCTGGCCGAGCTTCTCCACGGCGCCCGTACCTCCTTGGCGATCGGGCTGGCGGCGGCAGCCGCAGCCCTTGCCGTCGGCGCAATAGTCGGCACGCTGGCCGGCTTTGCCGGCGGTCTCGTCGACGAAGTGCTGATGCGTATCACCGACGCCTTCCAGACCGTGCCGAGCTTCCTGCTGGCGCTGGCTTTCGTCAGTGTCGTCGGGCCGTCGCTCGGCGTCGTTGTCGCAGCGATCGCGCTTGGCGCTTGGACGGGGCCGGCGCGCGTCGCCCGCGCCGAAGTGCTGTCGATCCGTGAGCGCGATTTTGTCGCCGGCGCCCGCGTCATCGGCATGCATCCGCTGGAGATCGCCTTTCGCGAAGTGCTGCCCAACGCATTGCCGCCGGCGCTGGCATTGTCGTCGGTGATCGTCGCCGCCGCGATCCTTACTGAAGCGGCATTGTCCTTCCTCGGCCTCGGCGACCCCAACCGCGTGACCTGGGGCGGCATGATCGCCGAAGGCCGTGCCGTGCTGCGCACCGCGCCCTTCCTGTCGATCATTCCCGGCGTAGCGCTCGTGCTGACCGTGCTCGGCGTCTATCTCGCCGGCGAAGGCGTCGTCGAGACGACGGCGGTGAGAAGGAGCCTGTCGTGACGGCGCTGCTTTCGATCCGCGATCTGACGGTGACCTATCGCCGCGATGGCACCGAGGTGGCGGCGCTGAACCATATCAGCTTCGATGTCGCCGCCGGCGAGCGCCTCGCCATCATCGGCGAGAGCGGTTCGGGCAAGAGCACGCTGGCGCTGGCCGTTGCCGGGCTGCTGCCGGCCTCCGCCAGGATCGAAGGCTCGATCGAGTGGTTTTTGCCATCGTCGCCATCCTTTGGTGCCAAGGCACCCCCCTCTGTCCTGCCGGACATCTCCCCCGCAAGGGGGGAGATTGCTCTCTCATCTCCGCTTTCGCCAATCGCCGGAGTTGGAGGAAAAGAGCCGGCGGTGGAACTTCCGATCTCCCCCCAAGTGGGGGAGATGTCCGGCAGGACAGAGGGGGGCGCGACGGATCGCCAACCTGCCAGTCTTCGCGACCACACCCCCCTCGGTGGCCGCGATATCGGCTTCGTCTTCCAGGATCCGTCGGCCAGCCTCGATCCGGTAATGGCGATCGGCGAGCAGATCGCGGAAGTCGCGCACACGCATCTCGGCCTTAGTTGGTCGCAATCCTATGCCAAGGCAAAAACTCTGCTTGAACGCGTCCGCCTGCCCGACCCGGACGCCGCTTTGCACGCCTACCCGCACCAGCTTTCCGGTGGCCAAAAACAGCGCGTGGCGATCGCCGCAGCGATCGCGGCCGGTCCGAAGCTGCTGATCGCCGACGAGGCGACCAGCGCGCTCGACACCATCGTGCAGGCCGAGATCGTCGCGTTGATCCGGCAATTGGTGGCCGAGGACGGCATGACGCTTCTGTTCGTCAGCCACGACATCGCGCTGGCCGCCGAACTGGCCGAGCGCATTGCCGTGTTCCGGCACGGCGAGCTGGTCGAGTTCGGTGCGACGGCGCAGATCATCGCCAGCCCGCGCCATGCCTACACAAGAGCGCTGCTCGACGCCCATCTCGGCCTCGACGCCGAACCACTGCTGCAGCAGGCAGGAGCGTCGAGGTGAGCAGTCCATTGCTGGCCGTTTCCGGCCTCACCAGACGATATCGTCGCGGCGACAAGACAATCGCCGCCGTCGATGACGTTTCCTTCCACATCGAGCCCGGCGAGACGCTGGCGCTCGCCGGGCCTTCCGGCAGCGGCAAGTCGACGATCGCGCGACTGCTGCTGCGGCTGATCGAACCGGATGCCGGCCGTATCGAGTTCGAAGGCGGCGATTTCCTGGCCCTGAACGGCGCCGCCTTGCGCGCCCGACGCCCGCGCTTGCAAATGGTGTTCCAGGACCCGCTAGCCGCCTTCAACCCGCGCGCCAGCGTCGCACGCCTGATCGATGATCCCCTGCGCATCCATGGCATCGCCTCTCGAAAAGAGCGCCCGCGCCGCATCGCTGCTTTGCTGGAGCGCGTCGGCCTGAGCGCTGATCTGGCCGCTCGCGCCATCCACGAGGTCTCGGGCGGCCAGCGCCAGCGCATCGCAATCGCCCGCGCCATCGCGACAAAGCCGTCGCTGATCGTGCTCGATGAGGCGGTGTCAGCGCTCGACGTATCGGTGCGCCGGCAGATCCTGCAATTGCTGCTCGATCTGCAGCGCGAGGAACGGATCGCCTATCTGTTCATTTCGCATGATCTCGGCGTCATCAGCGCCATCGCCCATCGTGTCGTCATTCTGGATGCCGGCCGCGTCGCCGAGAGCGGCGACGCCCGTGCGGTCATCGGAGCCCCGCAGTCGGCGATCGGCAAGGCGCTGGTGGCGGCAGCGCCGAAACTGAACAGGACCAGCACGCAGGGCGCGGCCGGTCAGTAACCCAGCGCGCAACCATCCTTGCGTGGATCGGACGCGCCGGTAAGCGTGCCCTTGTCCCAGTCGATCAGCACCAGCTGGCCGCCGCCATGCGGTTCGGTTGGGATGGACACGTCGTGGCCTCGTTCGCGCAGGCCGGCGATCGCCTCGGCCGGAACGCCACGCTCTGCCTCCACAGTGTTCTGTCTGTAAAACACTCGTGGCGCATCCAGCGCCTCCTGCGGGTCCAGGCCGAAATCGATCATGTTGGTGAGCAGGTGGACATGGCCGAACGGCTGGTAGCCGCCGCCCATCACGCCGAACGGCATGACCGCCCGGCCCTTGGCTGTCACCATGCCCGGCATGATGGTGTGCATCGGGCGTTTTCCCGGTGCGATGCGGTTTGGATGGTCTGCCGCCAGGCGGAAGCTGCTGCCGCGGTTCTGCAGGACGACGCCGGTCCTCGGGCCGACCACCCCGCTGCCGAACGAACCGAAGGTTGAGTTGATGAAGCTGACCGCATTGCGGTCGCGGTCGACGACCGAGACGTAGACGGTATCGCTCGGCTGAAGCTCAAGCCGAGGTAGATGCGTCATCGCACGCGCCGGATCGATCTCGGCGCGAAGCCGGTCCGCATGGGATCTGGACAACAACTGCTCCACGGGAACATGGACGTGGTTCTGGTCGCCGATGAAATTGTCGCGATCCTGATAGGCAAGCCGCCCAGCCTCGATCTCGAGGTGAAAGCGCTCGGCGCCGTTTGGGTCCAGCGAGCCGAGCGAGAAGCCCGACAGCACATTCAGCATGATCAGTGCCGTCAGCCCCTGGTTGTTCGGCGGCATCTGATGGATGTCCCAGCCCCGGTAGGATGTGCCGACCGGCCTGACATATTCGCCCTTGGTGGCCGCGAAATCCTCGAGCGTATGCAGCCCGCCGAGAGCACGCAGACGCGACACCATGTCGTCGGCGACCTCGCCTTCATAGAAGCCGGCACGGCCGCGGCGCGAGACGATGCGCAAGGTATCGGCCAGTTGCGGCTGCCAGTGCAGCTCGCCGGCCTGCGGCGCCTTTCCATCCGGCAGAAAAATCCGCGCGGCATGCTCGTCGGCGGCCAGCAAGGCAGCACTTTCAGCCCAGTCGAAGGCCACACGGTCCTGGACGACGTAGCCCTGTTCGGCGTAACGTATGGCGGGTGCGAGCGCGGCGTCGATGCCCTTTCTGCCGTGATCCTCGAGCAGCCGGCACCAGGCGTCGATGGCGCCCGGGACGGTGACCGCGTGCGGACCGGACTCAGGCAGTTCGTCATGCCCCCTGTCCAGATACCATTGCGCCTCTGCCGCGGCCGGTGCGCGGCCCGAGCCGTTGAAGGCCAGAACCTCGCCTTGGCCGTTGGGACAGTAGAGGACGAAACAGTCGCCGCCGATGCCCGTCGATTGCGGCTCTACGACCGCTTGCACCGCAGCCGCGCAGACGGCCGCGTCCATTGCGGTGCCGCCGGCCCGCAGCATCTCGACCGCCGCCAGCGTAGCCAGCGGGTGCGATGTCGCGGCCATCGCTTCCGTCGCACGAACCGGCGACCGACCGGGGAGTTGAAAATCACGCATGCAGGATCAATAGCCTCCGACCAGCCAGATGTGAACTGGCTCCGGCAGCCAAAGGGCTGGGCCACCGAAGCACCATGATCACCGTGGCAGCGCCTGACCCGGGAAGCTGCCGGCCTCAATCAGCGAATTTGAAAACATCCGTGGTGTAATCGGGGTAGGCGTCCAGAGTGTCGAAAAGCTCGGCCAGGTCAGGGGTGTCCGCCAATATTCCGGACAACACCAGCGCAGTCGCAACGCCGGCACCAATTCCACCGGCGACATCGTGTTCAACGCTGTCGCCGACACAGACGACGCTGCTGCGGTCCGGGTTGCCCGCCAGCGCCAGCGCGGCGTCGAAGATCGGCGCGTAAGGCTTGCCGATGCGGGTGACGTTGCCGCCGAGGCTCTCGTAGAGATCCGCAAGCTGACCGGCGCCAAAGCGGGGTCCTACGGCGGTCAGCATGATCTTGTCGGGGTTGGTGCAGAAGCACGGCACCTGCCGCGCTGCTGCCTGTGCAAAAAGCCCGCGATAGTGATCGATGTCGAAGCGATCGCCCTCGCTGGCGGCGATCAACACCAGCTCGGCATCGTCGCCGTCGCTGGTCAGGGTAAAAGGCAGACCTTCAATCGCCGAACGATCGCCCTCCCGGCTGATCAGCAGGCACTTTGTGTTTGGGCGCAGCTTTCCGGATATCGCCATTTCGTGAAAGGACCGCCACGCGATCTCGCCGGAAGAGACAAATTGATCCCAGCTTCCTGGCTCAAAGCCGAGCTTCAGCAAGCGGGCTTCATTGGGCCGCGCCCGCCTGCCGGAGTTCGAGACCAGCACAATCGTCTTGCCTGCGCGCTTCAGCGCCGACAACGCCTCCACGGCGCCCGGATAGGGGTTTGTACCGTCGTGCAGCACGCCGAACTGATCGAGCAGGAACACCTGATAGCGCTCAACCAGCGCTCCGATACCCTCGAGATGTTCAACTGTTCTCGTGCTCACAACAGCCCCGCTTCGGTTGCGCCCATCAGCGCCAGCCGCGCCGTGCCGGCGGCCGCCTCGTCCGAAAGCGCCGGCAGAAAATCGACGCCCAGCTTGCGCTGCCGGATCGCGGACCAGGCGGGATTTGCCGCACCGCCGCCGACACTTCTGACCGAGATCAGCCGAGGCGCGCCGAACTCGGCAAGCCGGCGATAGCCGAGCGCCTCGATCTCGGCAATGCCCTCCAACATCGCTTTCAGATAGTCGGCGTCGTCCGCCGGCCGCGGCGTCAGACGTGGCGGCAGAGCAGGATCGGCGATCGGAAAGCGTTCGCCGACCGCGGGAAGCGGATAATAGTCGAGGCCCGTCTCCATCATGGGGTCGATCGCCGCACTCAGCTCGATGATGCGCGCGAGAGAGAAATGCTGCGCCAGCACTTTGCCGCCCGAATTCGACGCACCACCCGCAAGATAAGCATCTCCCAACCGGTGACTATAGATGCCGAACTGCGGCACCGAGATCGGCCGGTCGGAGAGGATTTTGAGGGTCAGGGAGGACCCCAGCGCGGTGACCCCGTCACCAACTGCCGCAGCACCTGTCGCCAGGAACGACGCGCAGCCATCCGTCGTCCCGGCGACCACGGCGACGTCTCGCGCCAGGCCGAACAGGTCCGCAGCGCTCGCGGTGAGCGTTCCCGTTACATCGCCCGGCCTGACGACGCGAGGCAGGAATTCCATGCGCATACCGGTCGCCGCGATCCAGTCCGGCCAGCGGCGGGCCTCGACGTCATAGCCGGTTTTCAGGACATTGTTCTCGTCGCTGGTGTCGAAGCGGCTGGAGAACTGTCCCGCGATCCAGTCGGCCTGATGCAGCACCGCGGCGGCGCCGGGCAGGCGCTGAAACCAGAGCGCCTTGGCGAGACCGGATGTCGCCCCAAGTGCCGCGCTCGCGGCCGGCGCCTCGCGCGCGATCACGGCGAGGATGGCGTCATCGTTGACCTTGTCGTTGTACATCAACGGCTCGGCCAGCGGCTGCCCGGTGCCATCGACCGGCAGCAGCGTGCCCGAAGTGCCGTCGACGGCAATAGACCGGACCGCCGCGCGATCGATGCCGGAAAGCAGTTCGGTCAGCGCCGCACCGACCGCCGACCACCATACGGACGGGTCGCGGGCGTTCTGGCCAAATCTGTCGAGTGGAACGGCGGAACCCGCGGCAATCGAAAAGTCCGGCCGCATGGCGACGGCGCGCGCACCTGATGTGCCAATGTCGATGCCGATCGAAAGGAGGCCGATCGAAAGCGGGCCAATCGAACGCGCCATGTCAGCTACCGGCTGCATTGAGTTTCTGGCGGTACTGCTCGGCGTCCCAGTTGATCAGTTCGTCGTTCTCGGCCGCGGTCAAATAGTTCAGCTTCGCCGCAATGTCGATCCGCGCCGTCACGTCGGCGAGGCAGCGTTGCATGGCTTCGGCGCCGGCGCCGGCGTCGCCGCGCATCAGCACGCCAAGCCCGGGAAACAGGATTGCCACGGGTGCCGTGCCGCACCGTTCGGTGACGCGCATCACTTCCTCGCCGGGTCTCGCCACGACTGAACCCTGGCCGAGAAAGATGACGTGATCGGGATAGAGGCTGCCCCCCGACGCCATGCGGCAGCTTTCAGGATCGATCGCGACCGCGTGCGCTTCGACATCCGCCGACAACCTGTAGCCGGTGCGTCCAATGAGCGCCGTCAATGCGACAATGTTAGGCTCCGCCACCTCGCGGGGCGGCCGCGCCAGCAGCCCTGTGACGCGACGCAGCAGCGCCTCGGCGCCGTCGACGGTTTCGGCTGCGACGACCAGGCCGTGATTGGCAAGGATCAGCACATCGACCCCAGGCCGAAGACGCTCGGCAATGCCTTGGGCAAGCGGCAGGCCGGGCCGGCGATAAGGAATATACGCCCATTCGAAGCCAACCAGGCGCTTGGCGATTTGAGCCTCGCAGTCGGCCTGGACGGCAAGCGAAATGGTGTCGACGCAGTGGACATGCAGGACGACGCGCTGCGGCATCAGGGCGTGAACCGTAGTCTCGATCGAGGGGCGCAGCTTGCGTGTGTTGAGCGCCTCGATGGCGAAACCCTGTGGCTGATCGGCGGCAGGGTCGCGCTGTTCGACGGCCCTGAGCAGCGGGGGGATCGCCACTGGAACCATGATGTCTTCGGCGAGCGCATCCTTCAACCAGGTACCCGAAGCCTTGATCCAAAGCGTGTCGCCGGCTTTCAGCGACGTGTTGCCGCCCGCGGCCTGTGTCAAATGCGGGTCGCGCCCGATATTGGCCGAAAGCGACCGCAACGCAGCCAATTCCTGCGCATCCGCATTGATTGCCATCGAAACTCCTTCACAACCGGCCGCGTGGCCACGGCTTCGAATATTCCCACTGAAGGGATAACGAGTGATGCTGGTATCGCAGATGCGAGTAAGTTTCGTCAATGGTGATCTTATCCCGTCAAATCGAGCTTGCAATCTAATCCGCGTTGAGTAACTTGCACCAGTTGCCGTGGCAAAATGGCATTTCGGGAGGTATCCGTTGAGCGACTCCGGCCGCCAGCGTCAGATTGTCGAGCTGTTGCGGGATCGCCCCTTCGCCTCGGTGCGCGAGCTGCAGGAGCGGCTCGGCGTGTCGGCGGCGACGGTGCGGCGCGACATCGACAAGATCGACGAGGCCGGCGAGGCACGGAAGGTCTATGGCGGCATCTCGGCGCTCGATGGCGCTTCGCAGGCGGGCGTCGCCTTTGCCAGGCCCTATGACGAGAACCGCGATCTCGCGGTCGAAGCCAAGCGGCAGATCGCCGCTCTCGCGGCGACCATGGTGCGCGATGGCGACGCGGTCATCGTGCATGGCGGTTCGACCTGTTTCCATCTCGGCGTCAAGCTCGCTGACCGCAACATCCGGCTCTACACCAACTCGATGCCGCTCATCGCCTATTTGAGCGACCACGGCCATTGCAGCCTGACCATTGCCGGCGGTGAACTTCATCGCGAGCCTGGCATCATCCATTCGCTCACCCAGTCGGTACCTTTCTATGCGTCGAAGTTCTTTCTTGGCGCGCAAGGCATCGGCCAGGAGGGCCTGCTGGAATCGCATCCGCTGCTGGTCCGCTCCATCGTCGAACTCAGCCTATGCGCCGACCAGATCGTTGTACTGGCCGACAGCCGCAAACTGTCGATCCACGCGCGCAACGTCGCGATGCCCTTATCGCGCATCGGCACGCTGGTGACCGATGACGGGCTGTCCGACGCTGACGCACGCATGCTGGAAGATGCCGGCGTCATGGTGCGGATCGCCTCTGCCTCGGGAGCCGTCCCGTGAAAGTGGCCGTCCTCGACTTCGGCAAGACCAACTCGAAGCTGTTCGTCTTCGGCCAGGACGGGCAGATTCTCGACGAGCGCCGGACCCAGCCGAACTGGGTGCGCGAAGGCGGGTTCAGCGTGCTCGATGAGGCAGCGCTTCACGATTGGGCGGCTCGCGCCGTCGGCGAGGCCGTCGATATCAATGGCATAGAGGGATTGATGATTTCGGGCCATGGCTGCACCTTTGCCTTGGTTGACGATGCGGCGCTGACTCATCCGATACTCGACTACGAGCAGGAGCCGCCGGCTGAGATTGCCGCGCAGATCGATCGCCGCATTCCGAATTTCGCCGAAACATTCTCGCCGCATCTGCCGCTCGGCTTCAACTATGGTCGTCACATGCTGTGGCTGAAGGCGGTGCAACCAAGCGTGTTCGCTGCCGCGAAATCGATCTTCGGTTATCCCCAGTACTGGAGCTGGCGCTTTGGCGGCCGGGCGGTTTCCGAAGTATCCTATCTCGGCTGTCACTCGCATCTGTGGGCGCCGCGCAAACGCGATTTCAGTTCGCTGGTCGACGCCGAGGGCTGGCGCGGCCAAATGCCCGTCTTCGAGCGTGCCGGCGCGGTCATCGGCGAGCAGCGCTTCGGCGAGGCGGCGCGGCCGATCGCCATCCACAACGGTGTCCATGACAGCAATGCGGCGCTCTATGCCTATCGCCGCCAGGAGCTTGGCCCGGTCACTGTCGTTTCGACCGGCACCTGGGTCGTCGTGCTCAACCCGGACTGCCCGCTCGACGCGCTCGATCGCGATCGCGACATGCTGGTCAATGTCGACGTCGACGGCGGCCCGGTGCCGACCATCCGCTTCATGGGCGGCCGTGAATTCGCGACGATCAGCGCCGGCTGGCAGGGCGCAATCGACCGCTCCACAGTACAGCAGGTGATCGACGCCGGGATCATGGCGCTGCCCAGCTTCGCGCCAGGTGGGCCGATGGCTGGCCATCCCGGCGAACTGGTCGGGCGCACACCCACCGCGGAGGAGCGCGCGGCCGTGGCGCTGCTCTACGTCGCGCTGATGGTCGATCTGTGTCTCGACCTGATCCAATCGAACAACACCGTAATCGTCGATGGCGGACTGAACAGTGGCGGCGTGCTCGCTAGCTTGCTGGCGCAACTGCGTCCCGGCCAGGCCTTCATGCAGGGCGCCACGCTGGAGGGCAGCGCCACCGGAGCGGCGGCTCTTGCCTTCGAGAGTGTTGGACGCGAATTTGCCGCCGAGGCGCCGGAGCCTGTTTGTGCTTCAAGCTTCACCGGGCTTGCCTTCTATCGCGATAGCTGGCGCGGCCTTGCCGCCCACCGCGGCGCCGCTGATGCTGCAGCGGGAGGTGCACGATGACCGCCGCTGCCCGGATCGAAACAGTGCGCCAGCCAGTGCTGGAAATGCGGCACATCTCCAAGACGTTCGGGCCAATCCGTGCCTTGCAGGACGTGTCGCTGACCGTCCATGCCGGCGAACTGCACGCGCTGATGGGCGAAAACGGTGCCGGCAAGTCGACGCTGATGAAGGTGCTGTCCGGCGCCTACCGACCGGATCCAGGCGGCGATATCCTGATCGATGGCATACCGGTTGCGACCGGCGACCCGATCAAGGCACGCGCCAACGGCATTGCTGTCATTTATCAGGAGCTGTCGCTGGCGCCCAACCTGACGGTCGCGCAGAACATCTTCCTCGGCAACGAGCCGAGACGGTTCGGCATCGTCGACCGCGACCAGTGCAACCGGCGCTCCAAGGAAATCATCGCGCGGCTCGGCGTTTCCTTCTCGGCGCGCGCCTCGGTCTCCAGCCTGTCGCTCGGCGAACGCCAGATGGTCGAGATCGCTCGCGCGCTGTCGACCAGCGCGCGCATCATCGTCATGGACGAGCCGACCACCTCGCTGACCTCACGCGAGACGGACAGGCTGTTCGAGGTCATCGCGACGCTGAAGTCGCAGGGCATCGCCATCATCTACATCAGCCACCGCATGGAAGAGGTCTACCAGCTTGCCGACCGCGTCAGCGTGCTGCGCGACAGCGGCTATGTCGGCACGCTCGACCGCGCCGATCTGAACGCCTCGCGCCTCGTTTCGATGATGGTTGGCCGTGATCTGTCCGCCTTCTACAAGAAGGATCACCGCCCGCCGGACAGCAAGCGCGCGATCGCGCTATCGGTGCAGGGCATGTCGGACGGCAATCTTTTGAAGGACTGTTCCTTCGACCTGCACAAGGGCGAAGTGCTGGCACTGGCGGGCCTGGTCGGCTCGGGCCGAACCGAGCTTGCGCGGCTGATCTTCGGTGCCGACAGGCACACATCCGGCACGCTGGAACTCGACAGCAAGCCCATAGCCATCGGCTCGCCGCGCGAGGCACTCGATGCCGGCATCGCCTATCTCACTGAGGACCGCAAGGAACTCGGCCTGTTTCTCGACATGTCGATTTCCGACAATATCAGCATGGGCGTGCTCGCAAGGGACGCGCAGGCCGGCGGCTTGCGCGACTTCGCCAAGGCCGAAAGGCGCGCCGCCAAGGCCGTTTCCGAGCTCTCCATCCGCACCAGGTCGGTGCAGGCCAATGCCGGCTCGCTGTCGGGCGGCAACCAGCAGAAGGTGCTGCTCGCCCGCCTGCTCGAAACCGAACCGCGGGTCCTCATCCTCGACGAACCGACGCGCGGCGTCGACGTCGGGGCGAAGTCGGAAATCTACCGGCTGATCGACGATCTCGCCAAGAAGGGCATCGCCATCCTGATGATCTCCAGCGAACTGCCGGAGGTGATCGGCGTCGCCGATCGCGTTCTGGTGATGCGCGACGGCACCATATCAGGCGAGGTGACGGCATCCGAAGGCCAGCCGCTCAGTCAGGAGGCAATCATGGAACTTGCAACGGGAGCGGCCAAGGGATGACCGACAAGAGCGGCCTGGGGATGACCGACAAGGCAACCGAGATCAGCGCGGGCGCCCGGGCTGTTGGCAGGAGCCAGCGGCTGCGCACCGCCTTCGCCGCGCTTGGCATGCTGCCGGTCCTGATCCTTTTGGCTGCCGGCTTTCAGATCATGAACCCGCGCTTCCTTACCGAGACCAACCTGTTGATCGTCACGCAGCAGTCGTCGATCAACATCGTGCTTGCGGCCGGCATGACCTTCGTCATCCTGACCGGCGGCATCGACCTGTCCGTCGGCTCCATCCTTGCCGCCTCGGCTATGGTGGCGGTGATGGTATCGCTGGTGCCGGAGTGGGGCATGCTCGGCGGGCCGGCGGCCATTCTGGTCGGACTCGGCTTCGGCGTCGTCAACGGGGTGCTCGTCGCCTACATCAAGCTGCCGCCCTTTATCGTCACGCTGGGCTCGCTGACCGCCGTGCGCGGCGTCGCCCGCCTGCTCGGCCAGGACACCACGGTGTTCAACTCGGACCTGCCGTTCGACTTCATCGGTAACGGTTCGCTGTTCGGCATCCCCTGGCTGGTCATCATCGCTCTGTCGGTCGTGGTGCTGTCCTGGCTGGTGCTCAAGCGCACCGTGCTCGGCACCTGGATCTACGCCGTCGGCGGCAATGCCGAGGCCGCCCGCCTCACCGGCATCAAGGTGCCGCTGGTGCTGCTCTTCGTCTATGGCGTTTCCGGCCTTCTGGCCGGCCTTGGCGGCGCCATGTCGGCGGCCCGGCTTTACGCTGCCAATGGGCTGCAGCTTGGGCAGTCCTATGAGCTCGACGCCATTGCCGCGGTCATTCTCGGCGGTACCAGCTTCGTCGGCGGCGTCGGCTCGATCTGGGGCACGCTGATCGGCGGCCTGATCATAGCGGTGCTCTCTAACGGGCTCATCTTGGCCGGTGTTTCGGACATCTGGCAGTACATCATCAAGGGATTGGTCATCATCGTGGCGGTCGCCCTCGACCGCTACAGGCTCCAGGCAGGAGCAAGAACGTGATTGACCTTAGTCGCCGGCGTCAAAGACCCGGTTTCATGTAACGCACCGTGAGAGGCGCGGGGCATCAGGAGGAAAAGAATGAAGACCATCGCTAAACTGCTCTGCGGCGTTGCCCTTGCGGCCGTCGCCATCGCACCGGCTTCGGCCAAGGATCTGAACAAGGTCGGCATCTCGGTCGGCCTGCTCGGCAACCCCTTCTTCGTCGCCACCATCAAGGGCATCGAAGATGCGGCCAAGAAGATCAACCCCAACGTCGAGGTGACGTCGGTGTCGGCCGACTACGACCTCAACAAGCAGGTTTCGCAGGTCGACTCCTTCATCGCCGCCGGCGTCGACGTGATCATGCTCAACGCCGTCGATGCCAAGGCGATCGCACCGGCGGTCAAGAAGGCGCAGGCGGCGGGCATCGTGGTTGCCGCGTTCGACGTTTCGGCGCCGGGCGCCGACGTCACCGTGATGACCAACAACGTCAAGGCCGGCGAAGCGGCCTGCCAGTATCTGGTCGACCATACCGGCGGCAAGGGCGACTATGTCATCCTGAATGGCCCGGCATCGTCGTCGGTCCTGGAGCGGGTCAAGGGCTGCAAGGACGTGCTTGCGAAGCACCCGGACATCAAGATCCTCTCCGACGACCAGAATGCCGAAGGCTCGCGCGACGGCGGTCTGAAGGTGTTCCAGTCGCTGCTTACTCGCTTCGACAAGATCGACGCGGTGTTCGCCATCAACGATCCGACGGCGATCGGCGCCCAGCTTGCGGCCAAGCAGCTCAACCGCTCGGAGTTCGTCTTCACCGCGGTCGACGGCGCGCCCGACATCGAGAAGGAACTCTCTTCCGGCACCTCGATGATCAAGGCCTCGGCCTCGCAGGATCCTTACGTCATGGCCGGCCAATCGCTGCAGATGGCAGCTGAAGTGCTCGCCGGCAAAAAGCCGGCCGAGGCGACGGTGCTGCTCGACCCGCAGCTGATCACGGCAGAGAATCTGAAGGACTACAAGGGCTGGACCGCGGCCCGCTAGCTGTGGAGCCTCAACAGGTTGTCCAGGGTTATATCGAGGCGACTGATGGGTGGTTTGGACTTTAGGCTGCCGTGTGGACGATGCCAATTGTATCTG